>NC_009706.1:1219882-1524853 GCF_000016505.1 Clostridium kluyveri DSM 555 | reverse complement strand
TACCTGCTATTATATTAGTTATGGTAAACAGAGGAATATATCCACCCATAGGTTTCATCATATATCCAAATACATCTATCAATCCCCCTGCAATTCCCCCATATAGCGGACCAAAAATAAGTCCCGGTGCTGTGTAACATATGGCATCAAAGCTTATTCTCATGGTTAATATACCTCCTGCAGCCACAGTTATAGCAAAGGGTCTTAAAACAATTGCAATAGCAATAAAAACTGCTGTAATAACAAGAAATCTTAAATTCATTCTGCTTTTCACATATTTTACCTCCAGTATGTTATAATTTAAATCTAATTTACACAGAAAGTTAATTTAATTTTTTCACAGAACCACCTCTTTTCTCTTTAATGCAGCCACACTAAAGAGAAAAGAAATAAATATTAAGATCTCTTTAATATAACAGCGGAAGCAATATTATATCGTAAGCTTTAAATCTTATATAACAAGTATTTAAGCTTTTCGTTTAGAGACAACCTCCCATTCTCTAACACTTTACGCATAATATTTACTCTGCTACTTTGAATCAATTATACAAAATAAGTCAAGCATTGTCCAATATAGTAATTTTATTACATTTATCCCGCAGTTACCCTATGTAGAATAAGTTCAGTTGGTATCTCTTTTTGATATTTTACCTGTGAACCAATCTATAGTTTTCCACCCCCATTTAAAATAGCATATTGAACTCTATCTCTATCATATATTTTTGATTATTTTATTGTATAATAAAATAGATTATAAATGATTTTTACTGTAAAGTTTAATTAAGCTATATTAAAAAAGGAGAGATTATTTAATGGATAAATTTACTTTAATCCAAGAAGAATCAGCATTAATAGTTATTGACATTCAGGAACGTCTGATTCCAGCAATGCCCACTTCCCAAAAAGTAATTGAGAATACCAATACCTTACTATCTGTCTCCAATAAGTTAGAGATTCCCACAATTATCACCGAACAATATCCAAAAGGTCTTGGAAAGACAGTTCCAGAAATACACTACAATATTAATGAAGTATCAGTCCATGAAAAAATTACTTTTTCCGGCTGCACTGATGAAGTAATTGATACCTTAAAACAATCAGGAAAAAAGAAAATCATTATTACAGGAATGGAAACCCATGTATGTGTTTTCCAAACAGTTAGAGATTTACTTGCTCGTAATTATCAGGTGTTTGTTATAAGTGACGCTGTATGTTCTCGTACAAAAGAAAATTACTTAAACGGTCTATCCCAAATGTCGGCAATGGGAGCTGTGATAAGTAACACCGAAACGGTGTTCTTCGATTTGTTGAAAATGGCAGGAACACAGTTATTTAAGGAGCTATCGAAGTTAATCAAGTAAAATAAAATAGCTGTCAGTTACTGAATGATCCTTTGAAACAACAGCTCAAAGGATTTTGAAGTAACAACTAATATCAAAAGATTAGTGATTGAATTATTTTGGAGGTTATAGTAATGAGAAGTTCTGAAATTATACTTAAATATGGATGCAATCCACATCAAAATCCATCAAGAATTTATGTAAAAGATAAAGTACTACCATTTGAAATTTTGAATGGTAAACCAGGTTATATCAATTTTATGGATGCTTTTAATTCATGGCAATTAGTGAAAGAGTTGAAACAAACATTAGGATTACCCTCAGCAGCATCTTTTAAACATGTAAGTCCAGCTGGTGCTGCAGTGGGTCTCCCTTTAAATGATGTATTAAAAAAGGCATATTCTGTTGAAGATATTGAATTATCTCCTGTGGCTTCTGCTTATGCCAGAGCCAGAGGTGCAGATAGAATGTCTTCCTATGGTGATTGGGCAGCTATAAGTGATATTGTGGATGTATCTACTGCAACAATTTTAAGTAGATCTGTTTCAGATGGAATAATTGCTCCAGGATATACAGATGAAGCCCTAAAACTTTTAATGAAAAAGAAAAAAGGAAATTACTGCATTATTAAAATGGATTATGATTATGAACCTGAAAATATAGAAAGAATGGTATTTAAGGCAACATCCTGCTGTGCTCAGTTTATCTTTCAAAGAAGGCGTTTCAACACCAAACAAAGATAATGTCATAGAACAATACTTAAGAGATGATATTACTAAAGTGGAGATAAAAGAATGGAATAAAGTGCTTAATAAAATACCTAATAGACTGACAAAGGAAGAAAAAACATCTTGGCTATTTAATTTATCCGGAGTATGTTTAGCTTCAGATGCATTCTTTCCATTTAGAGATAACATTAATAGAGCATCTCAAAGTGGTGTAAAATATATAGTCCAGCCTGGTGGTTCACTGAGAGATGATATAGTAATAGACGCATGCAATAAATATAATATGGTAATGGCTTTTTCAAATATACGATTATTTCACCATTAAAAATTACATACCCAAAATATTTTAAAGTTTACAATTCATAATTTTTGAAACAGCCTGCATACATAAAACCCCCTTAGTGATTTTTATTTGATTAGCCATGAGCATAACACTAGATATTCACCATTTGACAGTTTATTATATTGCAATTTAAAAATATACCTAAAGTTTATATAAATTATACTTTTTAATGAAAACTTTAGGTATATTTCATTAAATTTTTTATTATGTTAAGCCATTATAAAAATTTAAAAACAAGACATCGACATTTCGCTTATTTCTTATTAAACAATCCCAATTCCTTTGCAATGTCCAAGTTTACCTTCAGTACATTTACTGTTTTCTCTCCAAAAACACCAAAGGCTTTGCCTTGCGTGTTATTTTTAACAATTGTCTCCAGCTTATCCTTTGATAAACCAGTACTTTTCACTAAGGCTAGAATTTGAACAGCAGCGGACTCAGGACTTATATGTGGATCAAGACCAGAGCCAGATGCCGTCAATAAGTCTGTGGGAATATCCTCTTTTTTAATAGAAGGATTTGCCTTTAAAAATGCATCTATATCCTCCTGTACACGTTTGACCAGTTCGGGATTGGTAGGCGCATAATTTTTTGACCCAGACCCAACTCCAGCATAATTACCACTGTCTTTGTCTTCTCTGATGTAGGTATTATAATTGACTGCTGAGGGACGACCTTTCATAAACCTGCCATCTGTAAAATCCTGACCTATAAGAGCAGAGCCAATAGCTTTACCATTTACTATCACCAAACTTCCATTAGCTTGCTTTGGAAATATTACCTGACTGATGCCTGTGAGAATCAGAGGGTATGCTAGCCCACATACTAATAACAGCACCAGCGTAACCAAAAATGGTTTTTTTATTCCTTTAAAAAATGTACTCATTTTATCACCTCCTGTTCTAGACCTAAGGGTGTTATGGTAAGATATTTCTTTATCGGCTTTTTTAATGGATTCACTCTTCTTATCACATTCAGAATATTCCAACTGCTCAAGATCATAATAGTCTACTATCCTTTTATAGATATAGACCACTAAAAAGCCAATTGCCATAATACCCACATTCTTTAAAAAACTATCCATAAAAACCCACTCCTTTTCCCCAAAAAGAACTTTTTATAGGCCAAAGGCCGCAAGCAAAGGCGTAATAATAAGATCAATCACTTTGATTCCTACAAAAGGTGCTATAATTCCTCCCAGACCATAAATCAACATATTACGGGTGAGCAGCTTTTCAGAACGCTGTGGTTTATATTTAACCCCCTTCATAGCAAGTGGAATTAGACACGGAATAACAACAGCATTAAAGATCAACGCGGCCAGAATTGCACTATAGGATGTAGACAATGACATAATGTTCAACATATTCATCTGAGGAATGACCCCCATAAATATAGCAGGTATAATTGCAAAATACTTTGCTACATCGTTGGAAATACTAAATGTAGTTAATGAACCTCGTGTAATTAAAAGCTGTTTTCCGATTTCTACAACATCCAATATTTTAGTAGGATCGGAATCCAAATCTACCATATTGGCTGCTTCTTTTGCCGCAGAAGTTCCACTGTTCATTGCAATACCCACATCTGCCTGTGCCAGTGCTGGGGCATCATTGGTACCATCACCTGTCATAGCAACCACCTTGCCCTCAGCTTGCTCAGCTTTAATAGCCTCAATCTTATCCTCCGGCTTGCATTCTGCAATAAAGCTGTCCACACCGGCTTCCTGTGCTATAGTAGCTGCCGTTAAGGGGTTATCACCGGTACACATTACAGTTTTGATTCCAATAGCCCTAAGTCTTGCAAAGCGCTCTACAAGCCCAGCTTTTATAGTATCTTTCAAATAAATAACTCCTAAAACCCTGTCATTTACACAAACTACCAGAGGAGTACCACCAAGCTTTGACACTTCCCTTACCTGCACAGCTAAATCCTTTGGAATCACACCACCTAATTCCCGAACATATTTCCCAATTGCGTCAGAAGCACCTTTGCGGATTCTTGTGCCATCTGGAAGCTTCACGCCACTCATACGTGTCTGCGCAGTAAATTCTATGAACTCCATACCAGGTATATCTTCATTTTGTATCCCAGTAAGCTTTTCACCAAGCCCTACAATGGATTTTCCCTCTGGAGTGTTGTCTCTTAAAGAACTTATAACAGCATAATGAATTAACTCCTGCTCTTTCACATCTCCTACAGGGATAAATTTTGATGCCATGCGATTTCCGTAAGTTATAGTTCCAGTTTTATCTAAAATCATAGTATCCACATCTCCACAGGCTTCCACTGCTTTACCGGACATAGCAATGACATTAAAACGGGTAACACGATCCATACCCGCGATACCAATTGCAGACAGCAGCCCTCCAATAGTTGTGGGAATAAGACATACAGTTAATGCAACAAGTGTGGAAATAGGAATATGCACCCCCACATATACCGCTATGGGATAAAGAGTAACAATAACAATTAAAAAAATAATGGTTAAACTTACCAGTAATGTATTTAGCGCAATTTCATTCGGTGTTTTTTTACGTGAAGCACCTTCTACCATGGTAATCATTCTATCAAGAAAGGACTGCCCAGGCTCAGAAGTAATTTGTATCTTCAACCAGTCACTTACTACCGTAGTACCGCCAGTTACGAAAGCAAAATCTCCTCCGCTTTCCTTCACCACAGGAGCGGACTCACCAGTAATAGCGGATTCATCTACAGAGGCAATTCCCTGAATTACCTCACCGTCATTTGGAATAAATTCTCCCGCCTTCACTAAAACCATATCACCCTTTTTTAGCATGCTGGCATTGACAACAGTCTCTTTTCCATCGTCACTTATAACACGGGCCTGCATGTCTTTTTGAGTTTTCTTCAAACTTTCAGCCTGTGCTTTTCCTCTGCCTTCTGCAATTGACTCTGCAAAGTTTGAAAAAAATACTGTGATGAGTAAAATAAAGGATACTACTATGTTATATAAACGCAGGTTATTCCCCTTATCCCCAAAAATATCCGGGAAGAATGAAAGGAGAATAGTCACCACAAAACCCACTTCTACCACAAACATAACAGGATTTTTTACCATATATTTGGGGTTAAGTTTCTTAAAGGCTCCAAAAATGGAGGTCCTAAGAATATCTTTTGTAATAAATTTTGTTTTTGTATCTTTGCTCATGAAAGACTCCTCCTTAATTCCATAAAGTCAAACGTTCTGCAATAGGGCCAAGTGCCAGCACTGGAAAAAATGTGAGTGCAGAAATAATAAGTACGACCATGAGCAATGCTGCCGCAAATGTTCTTGTATCTGTTTTCAGTGTACCCACAGATTCGCTCACCGGACGTTTCAACATTAGTGAACCTGCAATGGCAATCTGAATTATAATGGACAAGTAACGTCCAAAGAACATAGCAAGCCCTGTAGTAATATTCCAAAAATAAGTGTTATCGGTTAATCCCTCAAACCCTGAACCGTTATTTGCAGCTGAAGATGCATATTCATATACAACCTGGGTCAAACCGTGAAAACCATGATTGGTGATTCCTTTTAACCCTGCTGGAACTGCTATTGCTAGTGCAGTAAAGGCTAGAATAAGTAAAGGATGAATAATAATTCCTAATGCTGTCAGCTTCATTTCCTTTCCTTCTATTTTTTTACCCAGATATTCTGGTGTACGGCCAATCATAAGTCCACATATGAAAACTGCAAGAATAGCATAAAGGATCATATTCATAAGCCCCACACCCTTGCCGCCAAATACCACGTTGAGCATCATAAAAAGCAGTGCAACAAATCCTCCCATAGGCGTTAAAGTATCATGCATATTGTTTACTGAGCCTGTAGTAAATGCAGTTGTAACTGTTGTGAAAAGCGAAGACTGGGCAATGCCAAACCGTACCTCCTTACCTTCCATACTACCCATGCTTTGACTTAATCCGGCTTGTGCCAATAAAGGATTTCCGGCATTCTCAGACATGAAGCAGATAACAAGCCCCACTATAAATATTATGGACATAACGATAAAGATCGTCCTTCCTTCACTGCCAAAAAAAATTCTCTTTGGATTTTTCTTTTCTTCTTCTTTTTTACCATCATGAACCATATGACCGAATGCAACTACACAAGCACCTGGTAAAATCATCATGGAAATTATCTCTATAATATTTGTAAATATATTAGGGTTTTCAAATGGCGCTGACGAATTTGCACCAAGAAATCCACCACCATTTGTTCCCAAATGTTTAATTATCTCCAGAGAAGCTATTGGTCCCATGGCAATATCCTGAAACTTTCCTTCAATTGTTCCAACAGTCAAATTGGCTGACAAAGTTTGAGGAACTCCAAGATAAACAAGAAGTAACCCACCTAATATGGAAATGGGGAGCAAAACACGGGTTATAATACGTATTAAATCCATGTAAAAGTTACCCATAGTTTTTGTTTTCCCTGCAAGGCCTCGAATAAACGCCATGGCAGCAGAAAATCCAGTAGCCGCAGAAGTAAACATCATAAAGGTAATTACCATCATCTGACTTAAATACGAAAGCCCGGATTCCCCGGAATAGTGCTGAAGGTTTGTATTGGTCATGAAACTGATAATAGTATTAAATGACAGAGTTGGTTCCATTCCACTGATGCCATTGGGATTAAAAATGTGAAGTGCCTGAAGTCTTAAAATAAAATATCCAATCAGTACCATGAATGCATTGGTTACAAGCAATGCTGTAATATACTGCTTCCAATTCATTTCCTTTTTATCAATACCACATATACGGTAAATCATACCGTCAATGGGGTCAAAAACTGGATCTAAAAAAGTATGCTTTCTGGCCGCAATATGGTATAAATATTTTCCCATTGGAATGACAAGAACAATGAAGATTGCCAATGTCAAAATGATTTGCAACATAAATTTTCCTCCAATCTCCAATTAAAATTTTTCGGGATTTATCAGAGCATATACCAAATATGCTCCTAGTGCTAAAATGATAATTCCAAGTAATATCATAAAAAGCCCTCCTTTTGTACTATTTTTCCACATGACGGCCGCACCAATCAGTTAAAAGTTTAGCTGATATAAAACATACTACTAAGATACCAAGCATTAAAAAATCCATTTCAATTCCCCCCTTCCCTTGAATATGCTTTAGTGTATCACATTTCTTATTAATCCAGTGTTAGAGTTTTCTTAATCACATTAATACTTCATTAAGATGATTTTTTGAAATATTTTCTAAAAATTGAACAACAAAAATAACCTGCACTTTTATAAAGAAATAGTACAGGGTTATTATCCGTATTTATCTAATTTATTATGCTTTTTTATACAATACAACTTAAATGATCTCGCTGTCATCCACAACTCTCAGCATACGATAGCCAATTCCAATGTGAGTTTGAATGTATTTGGGCTTTGAAGGCTCTTTTTCTATCTTTTTTCGAAGAGTTGCCATAAAAACACGAAGAGCAGAAATATCATTTGAATAATTTCCCCAGATTTCATGTAAAATAAAATTATGTGTCAGAACCTTTCCCACATTCTTAGCAAGTAGACAAATCAATTTATATTCAATTGGGGTAAGATGTACCTCATCTCCATCCAGCCACACACAGCCGGCTTCATAGTCAATTTTTAAACCGCTATTTATAAAAATGGCAGCATCCTTTAGAAGCTTCTTACTATCATAACGAATACGACGTAAACTAACCCGAAGTCGTGCTAAAAGCTCTTCAACACTGAAAGGCTTTGTTAAATAATCATCTGCACCAGCATCCAAGGAATCAATTTTATCCCTATCCTCACTTCGAGCGCTGACAACAATAATGGGAACATTAGACCATGTCCGCACCTTTTTGATAATTTCAACACCATCCATATCAGGCAGCCCTAGATCCAAAATTATGATATCTGGCTGCCTAGAAACTGCCTCTAAAATAGATGCCCCTCCCGTTTCCGCAGTATGATATCGATACCCTTGTGTTTCCAGTGTAGTGGTAATAAGCTTGCGGATGGCTTTATCATCTTCCACTACAAGAATCAATGGTTTATTCATGATAATTTTACCTCCTGTGCTTGCAAGGTAAAGCAAATTACCGTACCTTGCGGAATATTATCCTTTACATAAATTGTACCGCCGTGAGCATGAACAATAGACTTGCATAGAGAAAGTCCAAGCCCCAGTCCCCTGCGGCTATCTCCATGGATATTATCTACAGTATAAAACATGTCAAATAACCTGTCTTTTGCCTCATCTTCGATACCAGGGCCATCATCTGCTATTTCCACTAAAATAAATTGTTTTCTCCTCTTGGCTGAAATTACAATATGAGACCCAGGAGGAGTGTATTTAATGGCATTATCTACAATATTAATAATGACCTGAATAATAAGACGAGAATCCACTTTTGCCATGATCAGCTCATCCTCTACTATTGTTTCAATATGGTAATTCACGCTATTGCGGTTAATGTGGCATAGTGCTTCTGCAATAATTTCTTCTAAAAGTTCTGGCTGCAAATTCAAGTTTATCTTACCGTCTTCAATTCGGGTAATAGACAGAATATTTTCAACTAAGTTGATAAGCCACATGGAATCATCATAAATATCTGTATAAAGCCCTTTTTTTTGTGCTTCGCTTAATACTTTAGAATTTCCCATGAGGATGCCAGCATTGCCTGATATACTTGTAAGGGGTGTGCGTAAATCATGGGAAATTGTTCTGAGCAAATTGCCGCGGAGCTTTTCCTGTTGTATCTGCATAGAAATCTGTTTTTGCCTTTCATTGAGTTTTTCTTTTTCCAGAGACAGAGCACAATCACCCAACATAGCAATCATCAGGCTTTTTTCAAAGGCCTCCAACGGTACTTTCTTATCCATAACAATTCCAACAACAGCAAATACCATATCACTGCTGCGCACCGCAAGGTATAAACATTTGGCAGCAGAAAGAGTATTTGTTGTAGCACCAGCGCGTTTATTATTTTTATACACCCACTCAGCTACTGCACGTTCATCTGTTTTCAAGTAGATCTTAAAATAATCCTCCCATCCATCCTTTGGAAAAACAAGCGGTTCAGATAATGTATTGTGCTGCTCGGGATAAAAGATCACAGTTCTGTCAAGAAGCTTTACCAATTGATGTGCCGTCTCGCTGAAAATTTCAGATTTATCTCTTGCCTGCTGTAATTTCCGGTTGGTTTCAAGAAGCACTTCCGTACGGTAAGCTTTTTGCGCAGAGTAACGAGCCTGTTCCTTTACCCGTTTTGTCAATGTACTAACTATAAAAGAGGCCATCAGCATAACTAAAAAGGTAACAGGATATCCTGGATCATATGCTAAAAGGGAAAAATAAGGGTATGTAAAGAAATAATTGAACACCAGTACACTTAATATAGATGCCACTGCGCTGTATATTTTCCCCTTTGTAACCATAGCATTGAACAAAACACCTAAAATATATACCATAATAATGTTTGATTCACTGAATCCAAGAGAATCAAACCACAGCCCAATCAGAGTACATATAAATAAAATACCTGCAGATTTAAAAATATCAGGCAGTGATAACTCCAGAGGTTTTGTAAACTTGTAAATTTTAACATAAAAAGATGACTGTGTATCTGGAATAATATAAATATCAAGATTAGGTGCTAATGTAATCAACCTATCTACAAAATTTGTTTTTGCAAACCATTTCTTAACATGGTTAGAACGTCCTATGACAATCTTTGATACCCTACTTGCTGTGGCATATTCTGCAATCTGCATAGGAATATCTTCACCATACACCGTAGCAATCTGAGCACTTAGTTGCTCCGCCAGCCGCAAGTTTTCTCTTAGCTTTATCATATTCTTTTCCGATAACTCCTTGATTTGGGGTGTTTCCACAAGCAGTGCTGTAAATGTACCATGAAAGGCATCTGCCATTCTGGCTGCTGTACGTATGACCTTGGCATTGGAAGGGGCCGAGGACAAACATACTAAAATATGTTCATTGGTATAATGACCACCGTTTTTTGATTGTTTATTGTTTAATACCGCAACCCGGTTCACTTGATCTGCCGTCCGGCGTAAAGCAATCTCCCGTAAGGCCACCAGCTTCTCTTTTGTAAAAAAATTGACAAGTGCCCTTTGTGCCTGTTCTCTGCCATATACCTTCCCTTTATTGAGTCTATCTATCAAATCATCCGGTTCTATATCCACAAGTTCTACTTGATCTGCACTATCAAACACGCTGTCTGGAATACGTTCACGTACTGAAATTCCAGTGATGGAGGCGACAACATCATTTAAACTTTCTATATGCTGAACATTGATGGTAGTATACACATCTATACCTGCATGAAGTAATTCCTCCACATCCTGATATCGCTTTTTATGACGGCATGCTACTGCATTTGAATGAGCCAGTTCATCCACTAAAACAAGCTGTGGCTTTCTCTTAAGAGCACTATCAAGATCAAATTCTTTCAGCATAATGCCATTATATAGTACCTCCAGCGGTGGTAAAAGTTCCAGACCATTTAATAGAACCATAGTTTCCGGACGGGCATGTGGTTCAATATATCCCGCAACCACATCAATGCCATCTTTTTTCATTTCATGAGCATCATTTAACATGGCACAGGTTTTCCCCACACCTGCCGCATACCCAAAATATATCCTCAACCTTCCCTGCCTTTTCTCCGTGGACATATTTAAAAGCTGCTCCGTAAGTAAATTTGAATTTGTTTGGTGAATACCCACTAAAAAGCACCTCTTTATACAAAAATTATTTTTTATTTTAATTGTAGCATAGTAAAAATCAATATAGCATTACGATATCCACTATAGTATTAAGATTGCATTAAGACATACAATTAAAAGCAAGGTGGATATATCCTCTTAACACAACAATGTCATAGAAATTTCATTTGTTATAAAGCACCTCCCCTTTGACTTAACTGTCCACTATAAAGCACCGAACTACAAAAGCTTCTTTCAATATTGTCTGAAAATAATATGCTTACCCTTTTATCTTCTCTCTCAGTTACTTTTCCCTGGCCGAAAACTTTATGAACCACCAAATCTCCTATTTTAAGATTGAACAGTGAATTAACCCCTTCCAAATCAGCCAGGTTACATTCCCTTATGAATCTGGATACTTCCACTGCCCTGCCTTTTATGGTACTTGTAGAGCATAAATATAAATTATCTATGGCCCTGGTAATTCCTACATAAAAAAGTCGCCTTTCCTCTTCCAAATTATTTAAAATACTATTTGAGTGTGGAATTGACCCCTCATTACAGTTTATTATAAATACATTTTTAAACTCCATCCCCTTTACTCCGTGGAGAGTACTTAATATAACTGCATCTTCCTCCTGTAAATTTTTATGCAAAAATTCTTCTGCAGTTTCAACATGTTTTAAAAATTCATAAATACTAGTGAAGTCTTCACATATTTGTTTGAATTGCTCTATAACATAATAGTACTCTTCCATATTAGAAGCTAATTTTTCACAATGTTTATGTAGATAATCTTTATATTCCAATTTATCCAATATAAATTTTACCCTTTCTTTAGGTTTTATCTTTCTCAATTTTTTTATATTTCTTTGAAGCTTATCTATGGCTTTAATCTGAAAAACAGGTATTCCTTCTATATTTTTTAAAATCTCAAAACAATTTTCCTTCACTCTATTATTTCTGACTTTTTCTATATTTATTTTTCCTATGTATCTAAAAGGCTTATTTACTATACTTATAAAACTTTCTTTATCGCACATATCCAGGGCTAGCTTAAAATAACATATTAAATCCTTGCAAATAAAATGACTATAAAAATTATACTTTCCATGCAAAAATTTAAATTTTATATCATTTTTTAATAAGCTGTCTATTATATTGACACACTCTATATTAGTACGGTACAAAAGGGCTATATCCCTGCATCTGCATTTTCCTGCCTCTATAATTTGTTTTATAATATGGGCTAAATAACAGGCCTGTTCCTTCTCACTTTCAAAAATTTTAAAATTAATATTTCCTCTGTTCATTCTACTGCTTTCAACACATTTTAAATTTCTATTTTTATTATTACATATTAAATTTTGAGACATTTTAACTACATTATATACGCTTCTGTAATTTTTCTTTAAGAACAATTTTTGACCTTCTTCAAAATACCTGTTGAAATCCACCATACATATGGGATGAGATCCTCTAAAGCCATATATACACTGGTCTTCATCTCCCACTGCAAATACGGAACTATTTTTACCAATTAATTTTAAAATATCTATTTGAAGTCTGTCACAATCTTGAAATTCATCTACCAGTATGTATGTAAATAAATTACTATAATATTTAAGTATATTTTTATCTGTTTCTAAAATATTTTTTACCTCCAGCTGCAAATCGTCAAAATCCATTAAATTATTTTTAGACTTATATTTTTCGTATTCTCCAATACAATATATAAACACAGTTTTATCAATTTTACTGTTGAAATATTCCATGCTTTTACTACTACTTCTAAAAAGTGATATATCATTTAAGACTTCTTTTACTTTTTCTTCTTCTACAAATCCTATATAACGCATAAGTACAGAGCTAATCAAACTATAGGCTTTGGAAGATTCCACCATGTTTATTTCCCCTTTATATCTTTTCAATATATTATAAAATAGAGAATGAAAAGTACCAAAAAAAGGTAGTGGATTCTTATTCATAATTGAAAGATATCTGTATTTCATATCAAGGGCAGAAGCCCTGGTAAAGGTTATTACCACTATATTTTTAGGTTTTATATTTTTTTGGGTTATTAAATAATTTATCCTATTTATAATAACTGTAGTTTTGCCAGAACCCGGAGGGGCACAAATTACTACATTTTTAAAATTTGTATTAACTGCCTTTATTTGATTTACATCTAAATTATTTATCATATTAAAATCTCCTAAACCTACTCAATAGGGTGTTAAACTCCAGTCTTGTAATATTTTCTTTTAAGTATTACAATGTTTATATATACTTAATTTTTGTCACAATTGTGTGAATTAAAACATAAATAGAGGAGATTTTTATTATGGAGAACGCAAAGAACTTCGACGTAAGAAACGGAAGGAATCTTACTATGCTGGTAGATTTTTATGAGTTTACCATGAACAATGGGTATTTCGAAAATAATATAGGTACTAAAATTGCCTATTTTGACATGTTTTTTAGAAGTGTTCCAGACGGAGGAGGATACTGCATTATGGCAGGTGTCCAGCAGGTGATTGAATATCTGTCCAATTTGAAATTTACAAAAGACGATATAGAGTATCTGCGAAGCAAAAAACAATTTTCAGAAAACTTTTTAAATTATTTAGAAAATTTTGAATTCTGTTGTGATGTGTGGGCAATACCAGAAGGTACCCCTGTATTCCCAAATGAACCCCTGCTAACTGTAAGAGGTCCTGCTATTCAAGCTCAGTTTATTGAAACCATGATACTTTTAACTATAAACCATCAGACTCTAATTGCGACAAAGGCAAGCAGAATTTGTAAAGCAGCTTCTGGCAAACCTGTAATGGAATTTGGCTCAAGACGTGCCCAGGGTTATGACGGTGCTGTATATGGTGCAAGAGCCGCAGTAATAGGAGGATGTAGTTCTACTGCTTGTACTATAGCAGAGCAGATGTTTGGCATACCTGCAGTAGGTACTATGGCCCACAGCTGGATACAGCTATTTCCTTCTGAATATGAATCCTTTCAGGCTTGGGCAAAGGTATATCCGGATAACTGTATACTCTTAATAGATACATATAATGTGTTAAAATCCGGTCTGCCCAATGCTATAAAGGTTTTCAAAGAAATTTTAATTCCAAATGGATACAAACCTAAAGGCATAAGGATAGACAGTGGAGACATAACCTATTTAACTAAAAAATGCAGAAAAATATTGGATGAAGCGGGTCTTGAAGATGTGGATATCGTCATCTCAAACTCTCTAGATGAATTTATTATAAGAGATGTTTTAAGCCAAGGTGCTTGTATTGATTCTTTTGGGGTAGGTGAAAGATTAATAACTGCAAAATCAGAGCCTGTATTTGGTGGAGTATATAAATTGGTTGCCGTAGAAGGTGAAGATAAAAACATAATACCTAAAATAAAGATAAGTGAAAATGAAGAAAAGATAACTAACCCTGGTTTTAAAAAGATATATAGAATTTTTAGTAAAAAAGAAGATAAAGCCGTAGGAGACTTAATCGCCTTAAGTAATGAAAATATCAATATAGGTGAACCTATAGAATTATTTGATCCTACTTTTACCTGGAAAAAGAAAAGGTTAAAAAATTACTATGCAAAAGAATTATTAGTAAAAATATTCGATAAAGGAAAACTTGTATATGAAAGTCCAGATGTAATGGATATAAGAAATAAAGCACAAGAAGAAATAACTAAATTCTGGCCTGAAGTATTAAGATTTGAAAATCCTCATCATTACTATGTGGATTTATCTCAAAATCTATGGAATTTAAAACAACAGTTACTCCATAAGTATTCTGCTACTTACGAGGAATAATATTATTAAATAACTGAAGGAATTGTAAATTAAAAAATAATTCCTTCAGTACAAACTTTATTTAAATAAGTTCTCTTGGCAGTGTGTGCATGTGTTTCATTTTATGTTTCCCAATTCAAAATTATTTTCCACTAAAAGACTTTTTATTCTTTCCATTACAATCTCTCCTCATCAAAATTATATTTACCTATAATATGTTAAGTTCTTACTTCAATTCAATTTACAATTGAGGACTAAAAATATATATCTGAAAATTCAACTGCAGTAGATTGGATAATTCGATTATCACTACTAAAAAGCTGGTTACTAACTTCGTTAGATACAGTCTTCTCGTAATAAATTTCAGATTTACTTGAAGGAAGTAATACTGTAAAAATACTGCCTTCACCAACTGTACTATTTAATAATATCTCACCATCAAGAGAGTTAACAAGAAGTTTGACAAGATGCAGCCCTAGACCAGTACCCTCAGCTTGATCTGACAAACTGCTATCTACCTGGCCAAAACGTTCAAAAATAGTTTTTTGTTTATCTAAAGGTATTCCCATCCCCTCATCTTGTACACTTATAGAAATCATTTCTCCATTTTTATATTTCTTTGTAGAAAGAGTTACAATAATCGATTTTCCACTTGGAGTAAACTTTAAAGCATTAGATAATAGATTAAGCAAAATGCGTTCCAGCTTCTCTTCATCAGAATAAATATTCTTCTTTGATAAATTAGTATTAAATTTTAATATCACATTTTTTTGTTTTGCATATAATTGAACTGAATTTACAATTGCCTCAATAACATGAATAATGCTAAAACAGCTTTTATTCATTTTTAAGTGGCCTGAATCGATACGAGCGATATCAAGTAAATTATTGACCAGACGAAGCTGCCTGTTAACATTTTGCTTAATAGTATTTAAATATTTATTAACCTTTTCCGTTATTTCTTTTTTATACATTAAATCAATTGCTTGCAGAGCTAAATTTATAACTGATATAGGAGTTTTGAACTCATGGGTCATAAGATAGAAGAATTCTTCTTTTGACTTTATTGCTTCTTCGAGAATTTCATTTCTGGATTTCTCTGCATTTAATAATTTTTCTTGTTGAGCTTTAATTTCTTCCTGATTCTTTATCAATTCTGAAACATCATGATGAGACGCCACCACATAAACCAGATTATTTTCTTCATCAAAAATAGGAGTAGCATTAACCTCTATAATTTGAATTTTATGGCATCGTTTAATAACTACTCTTTCATTCTTTACTTTTTTACCTTTGAATGCTCGCCTTGTTGGAAAATTATCTGGAAGTATAATATTATTATCTAAATCATAATATTGAAGACAACTATGAGCTTCTTCTATTGTCTTTTGAGCATTTAATTGAGGGTATAGTTTACGTGCCATAGCATTTAATAGTACAATATAGCCTTCTTTATTGTAGACAAAAAAGGCATCAGGTAGATTTTGAATTATATCCTCTAACTGATATTTATGTAACTTTATTATTTCATCTTGCTCAATATCGTTAGTTTTTTTAAGGGTATTCATAACATTACCTCCAATTATAATCTAATATAATAGTTTATCAATCAATTATATGACTGCATAAAATATAAAAACTAAACAAAAAATAATTAGTACATACTTATTAAAACAAAAGATATATTTTGTATTATTATGTCTGCGCATATGCCGTTTAATTAAATATAATAATATATTTTTTATAATAATTGTATAATAATTACACAATATACAATTAAAAAATTGATATCCAAACTTAATATATAGTGTATTATGAAATGTTTGCATTTTTTTCAAAAATATATTACAATAACTATACAAAATATATCTTTTGTATAGTTATTGTGTAATATTTTTAAAATAATTACACTTATTTATATATCTTGAAATAATATAATATATCATTATATTTATAGACGTAATCTTTTCAGTTAATTTTTTATATAATCAACTTATATAGGACACCAAAGAACTTAACCATTATAATATCTATAAAAATTAGTAAATATATTAATTTTATAAGCCAGTATCACATAATTTTCATACATAAAACTTAGTATATTTCTATTTTTCACAAATTTGGTTATTTATTGTGAAATTAAAGGACAAATTACATGAGTTTCACACCGTATCGCAATACAGTTGTCATAATCCTTAATTAAAATTTTATTTGAAAAGGAATTTAAGTGAAAACCACTTAAAGGTACTATAATAATAAAAAATTTAGGAGGCAATAAAAATGTCAAGAACAAAGTACAAATTAATTTCAGCTGTAATGCTTACAGCACCATTGTTACTGAATACAGGAATTGGAACAACAGTTAGCGCGCACCCTATCAATAATGGTGTACAACCTATAGTCTATAACTATAACTACACTTTTGCAAATTTCCAAACTAAATTAGATTCCTTAGTAGCAGCAGGTGTCATAACTCAAAGCCAAGAAACAATAGTACTAAATTTATATTATAGTGGTCAAATAACAACAAGATCAACTTTTAAGGGTCAGCTAGATGCTTTAGTAGCAGCAGGTACTATAACCCAAAGCCAAGAATACTCAATATTAAATGTATTTACTGCCTGGGGTACCAATTGGGAATTACCATCACCACCTAATAATCTTGGGCACAACGGCGGATCCCATAATGGAGCTGGACATAACGGTGGATCACCTAATGGCTCCGGACACAACGGCGGATCACCCAATGGCTCCGGACATAATCGTGGAAAATAAGACTCTTTGGGTGAATTAGTAAATGATTTATATATCAAAAACATTAGATTAATAAAATAATATGTATCAATTTTTAACATTAACTTTGCTAATAGTCCAGTTTTATATATCTTTAACATTAAAATATATAAAACTGGACCTATATATTAGTCAAATTTAATAAACATATTAAACACTATAATATGATCTAATAATATATTTATTAACATATCGTTGATTTAGCATCTTCATTTCTATACATTTATTTCTTACCATGCAGAAAATAATATAAGAAAATACAAATGAACTCTATTACTGCCATCATCATATATAATCCACGATAATCTATTAATGGAACAAAATAACCTAAAATAAATGGTCCAATACCTATGCCTAAATCTTGAAAGATAAAATTAGTGGAAGTTGCTAATCCTATACGATGCTTTGGTGAAACTTTCACTGCAATTGCTTGAACACTGGAGGAAGTGGTACCGTATCCAAGACCAAATAAAGCTCCAGCTGATAAAAGCGAGAAACCTTTATGAGTTTGACTAAGAATAAACAAAGCTGTGGCAAACAACAATATGGCTGGATACATAACAAAATTTTCACCTTTTTTATCAAACCATCGACCAGTAAAAGGTCTTGAAACCAAAACGAATATTGCATAAACAACAAAAAAAAGACTGCCAACATCAACTAAATTAACTTCCTTGGTATAGGAAGTAATAAAAATGAGAATACTAGAATAACCAAGAGCAATTATGGTAGCAACGATTGAAATTGGAATAGCTTTGATTTCAAAGAAATTATGCAAGGAAAAACCTTTCCTCTGTTCTAATTGTTCTTTTTTAAATTCCAATCTTGGAACCTTTACAAAAAATACAGCAATAAAACTAAAGACTAAGAGAATAATACAAACAATAAAATTCATGTAAAAGCTTGCATGTCCAGTTATAAACATTCCTAAAAAAGGTCCAATTGACGCAGCAATAGTAAGACTTAATGTATAATACCCGGTACCTTCCCCTCGACGCTCATTTGGAATAACTTTTGCCACAATTGTTCCTGTGGCTGTTGAAGCAATTCCCATTGCAGCACCATTTAAGAAACGATTAATCAAAAGAAAATACATATTGTTTACTAAAATATATAAGCATGTAGTAATTAAAAAGAAAGTAAATCCAATATAAAGCATTTTCTTCCACCCAACTTGGTCAATATATCGTCCAGAAAAGATACGTGCTATAAGTATTCCTATGACAAATATACCGGAGGCCAACCCTGCTTGACTGGGTGAAGCATGAAATTTTTCCGTTGCAAATATTGTGATAGTTACCATCAATAAATAATATGTAAAATAAAGAAAAAAGTTCGCAGTGGAAATAATCAAGAAATTCTTGGTCCACAATTTAGGGTTGTTCATTTTTATTTCTCCTTTTCATTTGTAATATTTTCTCGTATTTTGGCAAGTACTTCAAATGTAGTGATTTGTTCATCTTCAGGAATGCCTTTCGTAATATTGTATTCTAATTCTGTTATTTTTTTGCGGCATACCCAATAAAGCTCTTCTCCTAATTCCGTCAAATGAATAATTTTTTCACGGCGATCTTTACTTGATACTGCTTTCACAATCAAATTCTCTTCTAAATGGTGAACCCTTCTCGTAATGCTAGGCTTTTCTATATTATAGTATTTAGCAATATCTACAAGAGAAGAGGATCCGTTGGTTTTTAAATAAAAAATAACCTGCCATAAAGAGTGAGTGAGTCCATATTCACCTAGTAACTCGTTCAACTTACTTACAAATGGTCGGTATAATGAAAAAAAACGTTGAAATAATCTCTGCATTTTCTCTCCCTCCTTAAAAATATAGTTACCCTTATTAACTATTACCCAAGGTAATTATACTCTTTTTTTCTTCAATGTCAAGCATTTATAGCCCATTTAATTATTAACGGAAAATATCATCAATTTCTAACATGACAAAATATTATCCTTTTATGTAATAATGAAAATAAGCCTACTGAGAAAATCCCAATAGGCCTATTCATGCCAGAATACTATTATCTATGAGCATTTGCTGCTGAATGTACTACTTTTGGTGCTGGTTTGGTATTTGATGCCTTAACTTTATGCTTGTTTACTACTTTCTTTACTGGTTTGGCAGGTGTTTTGTATTTGGACTTACAAACCACCGCAGGTTTGTTGCTGGCAGAATGTGCACTGACGGTTGTTCCAATTCCTGTATTGATTAACAATGGTGCTGCAAGCATTACAGCTGAAATTATTTTATACTTCATTTTTAACATTTTCATTACCTCCTGAATTTAAAATATTTGTTGCAGCTGCTATACTTAATATTCTAGTTACCCTTTATGACGATTTAATGCAGCACCCATGTTATTCCAGTGGTATATTAATGTTTTTCTGTGTGAAATATTAAGAGATATTGAATATTTCTTGAACTGTTATTACTTTAGGCCCCCCTTACAGTTATTTTTAAACATTAAAAAAAGTCTTAGATTCCTCTAAAACCCTAGGTGCATTATGTGGCATTGTCCAAATATTTTAATATTTACTTATTTTCAATTCTTAAAATTGAACTCTTATTCAATTAAATTTATCGGTTTTTCGAGAAAGCTTTTTATAAAACTTTTTGCTTCTTCTTCAGACCTTAGTGTATTTGTTAAGAACACTTTCTTGCCATCTATCTGTATCCATAACATCCATCTGCCTCTATTATTCTTTGCTACGAACTGTATATCTCTTTCCATATTTCTACTCCTTAAGAAATTTTAGTATTACAACCAAATATCATAAAATTTTTTCACAGATTACTGATAGATTCAATAATATGCACAACACTTTCATCTGATGTTAAGTTTTAATGATTATTTTAACTATTTTTCCGTTTTTCTATTTTATAAAACTTTATAGTTCATATACAAATATAGTAAATGCTCGTTTACTATAGACATATATCTACTATATTTATAGTACAATGTATATTCTTCAATGTCAATATCACAAGTAAAAAAGTAGAATATTAAATGTTACGCTTAAATTCTACTTTTTCATATACTACTTACTCAACCACTTGGGAAACTTAGGAAGTATTTTATTCATACTTTTAATTGCATTTTCTAAATCTTTTAGGTCTTCTTCATTTAATGAATTTACTATGTCCTTTAATCTTCTTGCAAAAGCCTTGCTTTCCAATTTAATATATTCATCAGCTTCTTTTGTAGCAGATATTTTAATTATACGTCTATCGTCTTTATCATAATTACGCTCAGCGAAGTTAATTTTAACAAGCTTAGCAATAATTTTAGTCATTTGCTGTTTAGATAAATTCATCCTTTCAGCTAATTCTCTCATTGTTAGGCTTCCATAGGATCTAAGTACACATAGTGTATTAAATTGAAGAGCACTTAATTTTTCTTTAAAACAATCCTCAAAGGGTTTACTTAATTTTTCATGAACGAGAATTAAGTAATTAACCATATCTTGTACATAATCATTTTCAATATTACTATCAATCATATGTTCCCTCCCCATTATTTATAACTTCATTTTATTAACTGTTATTTATTATGGTCATTTGACACAATTATATCTACAAATCTTTTTATAATAAGGGCAGTGAATCCCCATATTGTATATTTTTCATAATTATAGAAATACTGTTTCACCGTTCCCCTTCTAAATTTATACTTTCTGCCATTTCTTATAAGCCTATAGGGGAATCTCTTTCCTGGTTGTGAAACTATCGGGATTTCATAAAGCAAAGGTTTATTTTCTATAAAAAACTGAAGAGGAACCTTAAAAATATGGTCTACTTCACTCTGGCTTGGGAATATATCTTCTCTATTTAATTTACATACAAAAGGATACATTATAAAATTATAAGGTGTCACAACATAATCCATTTGCCCTATAAGTTTTATATCTTCTTTACTTAAATTTAATTCTTCCATGGTTTCTCTTACAGCTGCACATACTGGAATTTCCCCCTTTTCTAATCTGCCTCCGGGAAAACATATATCTCCCGGCTGGTGCTTTAAATTTAGTGCTCTCATTTCAAAAAGTACACTTATCTCTTCCCCTGATTCACATAGTGGAATCATCACAGCACTTTTACTGAATTCTCCCATAATATGTGGTTTTCTTTCTTTAAATATATCTTCTATTTTTTTTATCACCTTACTACCTCCTAAAATCTAACTGTAAAATACCCTTTTTATGTGGTATACTGTAAAATGTTATAATTAATTATAATATTTTTATCCGAACGCTACCAGTGCTTATCTCCCATCTTTTTCAAAGGGAGATAAACGCAGATAATGTGCCTTAATAAGTTCTTCCCATAAAGGGTAACGTATTCTAAGTGCTAAAGACATTGAGAATACTGTTAACAAGGTTCAGATGGAGATAAGTATTTCTCTGTAGACAAACTCCACCTAAGCCTCTGAATCACTTGATAACACATATACATAAATTTTCAACAAATGGAGTGATGTTTTTTGAAAAGGAAAAATAATATCATATTATTTGTACTTATATTTACACTTTGTTTAAATCTTAATGTATCTGCCGCAGATGAATCTTCTAATACACTTCCTGAAATATACGGTACTTCGGCCATAACAGTGGACATGCAAACAAATGAAATAATATATGAAAAAAATCCAGATACCAAAATATATCCTGCAAGTACTACAAAACTTTTAACTGCTATTCTCCTTGAAAAAAACAAGAAAGAAACGGACATGCTGACATATACAGCAGAAGCTAAAGCCCAGCCCCAATCTTCCTTAAATAGTGCTGCACGTCCCATAGAGGTAGGAGATACTATATCTGCAAAAAATGTAATGGATGCACTTTTAATGTTTTCCGCTAATGATATGGCATGTGTTATTGCAGAAAATATATCTAAAAGTATACCTGAATTTGCAGACAAAATGAATGAAGAAGTACAAAGCTTAAATTTGAAAAATACTCATTTTATCACTCCAAATGGCCTACATAATCCAGATCACTATAGTACCTCCTACGATATGAGTATTATTGCCAGAGAAGCCTTTAAAAATTCCTGGATAAGAGATACTATATATAAATCTACCAGCACGGTAACCACTTCTAAAGGTGCTTCCTTTGCAATTATAAACACTAATAAGCTGCTGGGCAAAGATGGCTGTATAGGTGGAAAAACGGGTTATACAGACCCTGCAGGGAGATGTCTTGTTGCAATATATGAAAGAGATAATAGAAAAATACTTGGAATTGTCATGAATTCCATATATGATACAAATGACACCTATGTATTTAATGACATGGAAAAAATAATAAACTGGAGTTATAGTAAGACACCTTACATTCTTCATGCAAAAGATTCCATAATTGATAAAAAAGATGTAAAATTTAAATTTCTACCTTTTACAAATTTTGAAAAAACCGTAAGGGTTCCTATTAAAACTGAAGATAATGTATCCTACTATGATAATGATATTAATAAAAAAGAACTACAGCAAAAAATCACCATTACAACTGTAAATATAAAATCTTTAAAAGGTGAAATTCCTATTGGAATTCTCACAGTGAAACAAAGAGATTTTTCTAAGAGTTATAAAATTTATTCTGGACTTTCAAAAAAGTCTTTTCTAAAACAAATGTTTTCCATATACAGCATAATATTAATACCTGTATTTATATTGATTCTAATTTTCTTATTTATGAAAAACAAATCTAGAAGGTATAAAAAACATAAAAAATATAGTTATCATTAATCTAAAACATACAAAAAAGTATTTCTACATAATCCTATAGAAATACTTTTTTATTATAATAAAATATAAGCAACTTACCCTATCTATGCTTTATTAACCACTATTTTATCAGGCTGTTCATGATTTTCTTCCATCTGTAGTGAAATATAATTTACAAGATCTACTGTTCTACAAGAATACGCCCATTCATTATCGTACCAGGATACCACTTTAACCATATTATCTCCCATTATTAAAGTCGAAAGTCCATCTACTATAGAAGATCTATTGTCCCCTTTGTAATCTATAGACACCAGTGGTTCTTCAGAATATCCAAGTATTCCTTCCAAAGGACCCTGAGCCGCTCTTTTAAAAGCTTTATTTATTTCTTCTACTGTAGCAGGTTTTGAAAGTTCGCAAACCAAATCTGTAATGGATACTGTAACTGTAGGTACTCTAAGTGCAAAGCCATTTAATTTTCCTTCTAAATTTGGAAGCACTTTTGCCACTGCCTTTGCTGCTCCTGTAGTAGTCGGGATTATAGATTCTCCTGCAGCCCTTGCCCTTCTTAAATCCTTATGACTTTTATCTACCAATCTCTGATCCCCTGTATAGGCATGAATTGTAGTCATAAGTCCCTTTACAATACCAAAATTTTCATCCAGCACCTTGGCAAATGGTGCCAGACAATTAGTTGTACAAGATGCATTTGAAATAATATTATGGGAATTCACATCAAATTTTCCTTCATTTACACCCATAACTATAGTTATATCTTCCTCTTTAGCAGGGGCTGTAATTATAACTTTTTTTGCACCAGCTTCTATATGCTTGTATAAATTTTTTCTATCTTTAAATTTCCCTGTGGATTCTACTACAATATCTACATTTAATTCACCCCAAGGCAAATTCTCTGGTTCACTTTCTCTAAATATTTTTATTTCAGAATCATTTATAATTATTGAGTCTTCTGTGGCTTTCACAGTGCCTTGGAATTTTCCGTAACAAGAGTCATATTTAAAAAGATGTGCAAGGGTTTCATTATCTGCTCTTGCATTAATTGCTACAATTTCTACTTCTTCACGCAATCTTTCCTGAGCAATTCTTAAAAATAACCTTCCTATTCTTCCAAAACCATTAATCGCAACTTTCATAGACATTATTTTTCCCCCTATAAAATATTTTATAAATTATATAAAAGCCTATTATATACATTAGCTTTATTATTCAAAGATATATGTGATATAAATAATATATATGCTATATTATTTATATCAATAGCATATATATATGTCAAATTTATTTTTGTCCCCCTATATTATGATATACTTAATTTTTCTTACGTATGTTCTTTATTGCGTTTATTTAATCTATTTTTCTCTTTTTTATAATTATTCGCATACAAAACTTCCTTGACACAATATTTCTATTATTATATCATTTAAAGGTAATAGCAAATTGGTAGCCTTTCGTCTAAAAAGGATGAGAGGTTTTTACTTTAAAATAAATGGGAGTGAGAAAAAATGACTAAAGTCAGAACAAGATTTGCACCAAGCCCAACTGGATACATGCACGTTGGAAATTTAAGAACTGCACTGTATACATATTTAATAGCCAAACATGATGGAGGAGATTTTATACTGAGAATTGAAGATACAGATCAGGAAAGATTTGTAGAAGGTGCACTGGATATAATTTACCACACGCTAGAAATTACAGGACTCAAGCATGATGAAGGTCCTGATATAGGTGGTCCCGTAGGTCCTTACATACAGAGCCAGAGAACTGATATATATTTAGAATATGCCAAAGAACTTATAGATAAGGGAAAAGCTTATTATTGTTTTTGCACCAAAGAACGTATGGACAGCCTGAAAAACAAGGATGATGAAGAAAAGGAATTTTATAAATATGATAAGCACTGTCTCAAACTTTCAAAGGAAGAAATAAATGAAAAGCTTGCATCAAACATACCTTATGTTATAAGACAAAACAATCCTGAGAGTGGATTTACAACTTTTCATGATGAAATCTATGGAGACATTTCTGTGGACAATTCAGAATTAGATGATATGATACTTATAAAATCCGACGGCTACCCTACATACAACTTTGCAAATGTAGTAGATGATCACCTTATGGGAATTACACATGTGGTCAGGGGCAGCGAGTATTTATCTTCTGCTCCAAAATATAACAGACTCTATGATGCCTTTGGCTGGGAAGTTCCTATATACATCCATTGTCCTCCAATAATGAAAGATGCCCATCAAAAACTCAGCAAAAGAAATGGAGATGCCTCTTTTCAGGATTTAATAGAAAAGGGATATTTAAAGGAGGCTGTACTTAATTATATAGCTCTCCTGGGATGGAATCCTGGAAATGAAAAGGAAATATTTGACCTAGATGAACTGGTAGAGCTGTTTAACTATAAAAATATAAACAAATCTCCAGCTATCTTTGATAATGTAAAACTTAAATGGATGAATGGAGAATATATGAAGAAATTACCACTAGAAGAATTCAATAAGATGGCTCTTCCATATTATAAAAAAGTAATTTCAAAGAATTTGGATTTTTTAAAGATAAGTGAATTACTTAAAATAAGAGTTGAAATATTAAGTGAAATACCTGACATGTTAGATTTCTTCAACGAACTGCCAGAATACTCCACAGAAATATATATACACAAAAAGATGAAAACAAACCTTGAAAATTCACTTTTCACTCTTGAAAAAATTCTCCCGAAGTTTAAAGAACTTTCTCCATGGACTTTGGAAAATATAGAAAAATGCTGTATGGATTTAATATCAGAACTTCAGGTTAAAAATGGAATAGTACTGTGGCCTGTAAGAATTGCCCTATCAGGTAAAAAATCCACCCCAGGGGGTGCTTTTGAAATTGCAGATATTATAGGAAAAGATGAATCTTTAAAAAGAATAGAATATGGAATTAAAAAATTAAAGCTTGAAAGTGGGGATAATTAAAATTTCATTTTAATTAAAAATAATTTTTTAATTATTAAGTTCTTCCTAAATTCATATACTGAATATAGGAAGAACTTACCCAACCTTGAATCTAGGAATCACCCGATAATTCCCTGCTCTGAGTATCTTTCAGTTCCCTTATAAGTACTATACTTGAAAATGTCACCATCATATCATTATCTATCACTATGAACCCTAATCCCACTTCAGTAATAGTTTTATTATATATATATGCAAATTTCCCCTGTCCTGAGGTTTGTATTATTACCTTTTTGCCAATAAGAGAATTAAAATACTCTTCCATACTTTTTTCAAATGTACAATAATAGCCCTTTGGCACTTCCTTTAAAGATTTATCCAAAGAAGAAAGTTTGTTTGATTGTATCCCAACTACATTTTTCATAGGTATTATAATTTTTTCTTCTAATTTATTGGTAAGTTTAATTAGCACTTCATCTGAATGTATCAAATTTACTTCATTAAGTATACTCATTTTATCATCCTTAACACATACATCTAATTTTTCCCCAATTAATTTATTCATTAAATTTGATATACCCCTATTGCACGTAATACAATGCTTACTGCTAGATAATATACTGTATCTTTTTTTAACAATTCCATCTGATTTTATTATCTGTTTTTTCTCTTCCTCATCAGGAACTTTACTTTCATCAGAAACTTTATTTTCATCAGGTTCCTGTTTTTCATCATTATTACCCTTTTCATTTACCTTAGGAATTTGCCCCTTATTTTCTCCTTCTTTTTTATTCCCATCCTTAGATATTTTTTTATCCTGTACTTCCTTCTCCTTATCAATATCTATAGAATCAGACTCTTTTTTGTCAAAGTCATCAAGCTTTTTTTCCGCTTTGTCTTTTACTTTTTTAACTATACTGCTCTCTAACAGATTCTCTGCCTTTTCATTTTCTAATTTTTTAGGTTTATCCCTATCTTTTTTCCTCGTTAAAATACCTTCTTCTTTAAGAATATTTTTTTCTATAAACTCAATAAGTTCTTTATTGTCCATATGCTGCTCTTCATAATACTCTTTATCACGCCCCAAGTCCTTATAATGTCTTCTATTGTACCTATCAATTCTTTTCATATATTTAGGTATCATATATAAAGCTAGCTGCATTAAATCATCTATATTATTTCCTCTTCTTTTCATTATAATACCTCCATAATTCTAAATGCATTATACTATCAGAATATGAAGGCTTTATTTTATAGTTACCAACAGCTTTTAAATCATTTACTCAAAATAGCCATTTAAATATGATTTAAACATTTATTTCGGCTTCTTCTCCTAAAAATTCTTTGTTCTTTTCTAAAAGAGGCTTTATCTTGTATTCTATAAAGTCTATTACTTGCCCTGGTGCTCTTCCTATAAATTTTTTAGCATCAACAAGGGATAGTATCTCTTCTTTAGTCATTTTAAAGAAAGAATCTTTTACAACTCTCTCTAAAAGATCATTTTCCATTCCATATTCTTTTACCATTTTAGCCGCTTCCATAGAATGGACTCTAATTCTTTCATGAAGTTCTTGCCTGTCTCCTCCTCTTTTAACTGCTTCCATTATTATATTTTCCGTACACATAAAAGGAAGCTCCTTAGCTACATGAGATTCAATCACTTTTGGATACACCACCATATTCTCAGATACATTCATATATAGATTTAATATACCATCTAAGGCTAAAAAGGCTTCTGGTATAGCTATTCTTTTATTGGCAGAATCATCTAAAGTTCTTTCAAACCATTGTGTAGCAGCTGTAATAGCTGGATTTAAAGTATTTATTATTACATACCTTGCAAGAGCCCCTATTCTCTCACATCTCATAGGATTTCTCTTATAAGCCATAGCAGAAGAGCCTATTTGATTTTTTTCAAAAGGTTCCTCCATCTCCTTCATATTTTGCAATAATCTTAGATCATTACTAAACTTATAGGCACTTTGAGAAATCTCAGAAAGAGTATTTAATATTATGGAATCCAATTTTCTAGTATATGTTTGACCTGTAACCATAAATTCTTCTTTAAAATCCATTCTTTCAGTTACCATCTTATCTAGTTTTTTTACTTTTTCTTCATCTTCATTGAACAATTCCATAAAACTAGCTTGGGTTCCAGTAGTACCTTTTACTCCTCTAAATCTCATTTTATCTATTACAAAATCAATATTTTCAATATCCAAATATAAATCCTGTATCCAAAGTGTTGCCCTTTTTCCCACTGTAGTAAGCTGTGCTGGCTGTAGGTGGGTAAATCCAAGGGTAGGTAAATCTCTATATTTCAAGGCAAACTCTGTAAGATAATTTATCACATTTAAAATTTTTCTTTTTAATATGTAAAGACCTTTCCTCATAATTATTAAGTCCGTATTATCTCCTACATAACAGCTTGTTGCGCCCAGATGTATTATTCCCTTCGCTTTAGGACACTGCAGCCCGTAAGCATACACATGACTCATAACATCATGACGCACTTCTTTTTCTCTTTTTTTAGCATCTTCATAATTTATATTTTCCATATTAGCTTTTAACTCATCTATTTGTTCAGAGGTTATATTAAGTCCCAACTCTTTTTCACACTCTGCAAGAACTACCCAGAGTTTTCTCCATGTCCTAAACTTTACTTCATCTGAAAATATGTAACTCATTTCTTTAGATGCATATCTGCTATTTAAAGGTGTATTATATGTATCTCTCATGTAAGAATTCCTCCATATATGTAATTAAATTTTCCATTCACATTATAACACAATAATCAAATCATTGTGCATTTTATACATATAAATTATAAAACTTAAGTTCTACTCTGCAAGATTATTAATATACTTTAATTAATGATTATTTTACAAAGGTAGGTGAGTTTTTATTGAAAATGAGACAACAAGTCTCTCTCAATAAATAAAAGATATGTATAAATTTAGTATCATAGATAAAGTTTCTTTAATCCTAATGGTTTTAGGTGCACTAAATTGGGGACTTATAGGTCTATTTAATTTTAACATAATAGGAATCATATTTGGAGAACCTGTAAATTTAATAGGAAGAATACTGTACATACTTATAGGAGTAGCAGGATTAAATATGATTATATTATTTTTTAAAACCAAAAATAGCTGTAAATAATATAAATTAAAATAGAAGACCTTAAAAATAAGATCTTCTATTTCTAAACTTCACTATAGCTAAATTATTTTATTCCTCCAGGGATTTTATTAATCTGACTACTTCTTCTACTGCTAAAGATTCATCATCACCACATGCAGTAATTTTTACATTGGCCCCTTTAGGTACACCCAATGATAGTACTCCAATCAAACTCTTTATATTAGCTCTTTTCTCTTTAAATTCTATATATAATTCTGATTTAAATGAAGAGGCTTTTTTAACTAAAAGAGTTGCGGGCCTTGCATGTAAGCCTGTGGGACTTTTAACTATAACTTCTCTAGAAACCACATAATTCACCTCTACTTTTTTATTTTAAATTTAATATAAATCTTTCTATTCTATCCAGTCCTTCTTTTATATTTTCCATAGATGTAGCATAAGATAATCTTACGTATCCATCTATTCCAAAGCCCAGTCCAGGTACTACTGCAACTTTTTCTTTTTCCAGAAGCTGTTCTGAAAAACTCAATGAATCATCTATGGTAACTCCATCTATATTCTTTCCAAAAGTTTCTGATATGTTTAACATTACATAAAAAGCTCCTTTAGGATTTAGATATGAAACACCTGGTATTTTACTTATTTTATCTACCATGTAATCTCTTCTTCTTTTAAATTCCCTAACCATTTCCTCTATCTGAGACTCTTCTCCATCTATTGCTGCTACAGAAGCGTATTGAGCTATAGAATTAGGATTGCCAGTAGTATGACTTTGGATATTTGACATAAGTTTAATTATATCCTTATCTGCTGCAGCATATCCTATTCTCCATCCAGTCATAGCATAAGTCTTGGAAACTCCATTTATAACAATGGTTCTCTTATAGGCATCTTCAGACAGGCCAGCTATGCTAACATGCTTCATTTCATCGTATATAAGCTTTTCATATATTTCATCTGATAGAATAAGAATATCTTTTTCCCTTGCAAAATCTGCAATTTTTTCAAGTTCCTCCTTTGAATAAATAGTACCTGTAGGATTATTAGGATTATTTATTATAATCATTTTAGTTTTTTCACTATATGCTGCCTTTAAATCTTCTACAGTATATTTAAAGTCATTTTCTTTTTTAGTATCTATAAATACTGGTATGCCATCTGAAAGTTTCACAAGTTCTGGATAACTTACCCAGTAGGGTACAGCTATAATAACTTCATCTCCAGAATTCAAAGTTGCCGCAAATACATTTGTAAGACACTGTTTTGCTCCTGTAGATATTATAATTTGATTTTCATCATACTTAAGGTCATTATCTTTTTTAAATTTCTTCATAATGGCTTTTTTAAGTTCTGCAATACCAGATGCAGGAGTATATTTTGTATATCCCTCCTTCATAGCACTTACAGCAGCCTGTTGAATATTTTCTGGAGTATTAAAATCCGGTTCTCCAGCCCCAAATCCTATTACATCAATTCCCTCTGATTTCATTTTTTTTGCCTTAGCAGTTATGGCCAAAGTTATAGATGGCTGAATTTTTTCAGCCTTTTCTGAAAGTATCATTTTTATTCCTCCATTACAATTTAAATTTAAATCATGTATTATTTTCATTTCTAACTTCTCGAAACCAATACTACTCCTAGTATTATAAAAACTACTCCTAATATCCTTATAAGAGATATATTTTCCTTAAATACAAAATAGGAAAACATCATAGTTATCACATATCCCAAACTCACCATTGGATAAGCATAGCTTAATTCTACTTTACTTAAAACCTTTATCCAAATCAAAAAACTTAATCCGTAGGATATAATTCCAAGCATTACAGGCATGTTTTTTAATATATTGAAAATACTGGGGAGCAAATATTTTATAGTAAAATTCAATTCTAAATTTACCGCACCATATTTTACAAGTACCTGCCCCATTGCACCTAAAAAAACTGATATAAGTATTAATGGAATCATAGGTCTATCCTCTGACTCTCTGAAATAAATTCTTCAAAAAAAAGTAGAAACAACATACCATTATAAATATCTCTGGAAAAGAATATCTTCCTTGACCTTCTGTTATAAAATATATAGAAGTAAACATAAAAAATATTACAATTAAATATACAGTAAATTTATCAAGTGCTTGAGATTTTCCTTGAAATATATAAATAAGTGTTTTAAAAAAATATATTAAAATATATAAAATAGCTGGCAGAAACACAATTATTTTTATGATATTTGTAACTGCAAATAAAACTTTATTATAATAGGCACTTACACCACTATTATAGGTACTATATAAAACATCATCACCCCAAAAATATGTATTATAAAGTCTTTTAAATCCTAGTTCTATAAATTGCACAGGATGATTTCTTATCCATTTTTTTGCTGCATCACTTAACATTTTATTTTGTTCTGTCTTATTGGCTTTTTTATATTCTTCAGTATTTACAATAGAATTCTCAACTTTAGAAGCTGCCATCCATCTTCCCGAATGATTTTGAGAATTATTATTTATGTAAAGCACTATTCCTCCATTATTGGATACATAGGTGAATTGGCCCATTAATTTTGTATTTCTATATACCCAGGGTGAAATTACAATAATAGATACTATAAGTACGGTAATGGAATTTAATACAGCTTTAAAAAAATTTTTATGTTTTACAATATCAACTAAAAATAAAGCAAAAAAAACTATTATAAAAAATGGCTTCACAATTGTATTTAGTCCAGTAAGTATTCCTATGAAAAAATACTTATACCTAATATCACTAAAATAAAGATATGTAATTATGAGAAGTACAGATGTAAAAAGTACTTCTGTGCCCAAAATATTATTATAAAATATATTATTTGGAAACAATACAAATATTGTGAATATGATTTTCCTGTCTCTCTCTTTTAAGCTTATCTTAGATAAAATAGCTTTAAAACATATATAATTTATAAAAGTTATACATAGATTGAATACCTTTGCTTTAAATATACTCGCTCCAAAAAGTTTAAATATTCCTCCCAGCACTATAGAATATCCTACAGAGGTATAAGTATTTCCAAAGGCTCCTCCATTAGCTATATTTACAGCCAAAGTATAGTAATAGTCAAAATCCGAAAATGGCTTCGCATCTATAAAAGTTATCCATAGTATTGATAAAATAATTCCTATAGCTATAATTATATTATAGTAAGTATTATTTTCAGTCATCCCATATTTTTGTTTGTCATTACTTTTATGCCAAAAACTCATAATTTCCATATTTAAATTATGTCCTTTCTATAGTTTTAAGTATATTATAATTATAACAGCTCCAATCCACAATAATATATTAATTAAAAAAGGTATATCTTTTTCAAATACGTCTTCTGGTTTACCCCCTATATTTTTTCTGTCCATTAAATATTCATATCTAAATATACCATATAAAACAAAAGGTATTGTAAATATCATTGTATCACTTTGTATGGAGCCAAAGGTATATAAACAGTAGGCCATCAATATAGATGGATTTACTATAGTAAGCATTTTATTAATATTCTCAACAGAGTACTTTGCCAGTATCATTCTTGAAGAACTACTTCTATCTTTTAAAACCGTAAGTTCACTTTTTCTCTTGTTAAGAGCCAAAAATAAAGATAAAAGCACTGTACATAAAAACAGCCAAGGTGATACCTCTGCTCCTGTAGCGATACTTCCACTTTCAACTCTAAGCACGAATCCAAGAGCAATAGTCATAACATCTATTATAACTACATTTTTAAGTTTAAAAGTATAGCATACATTTACTATAATATATAATAATATTATAAATACAACTTTTATATCTAATAAAATATATGAAAAACATAATACTAGAACAAATAATATGCTAGCTAAAATAAAAGCTGTATTTTTAGACACACGACCACTTGGAAGAGGTCTATTCTTTTTATCAGGATGGCATCTATCTTTTTCAATATCCACTATATCATTTAATATATAAACTACAGAAGACCCTACACAAAATAGAACATATGTAAACAAATTATTCTTTAATAATTCTAATTTTAAAAAATTTCCCGAGAATATGATTGCTGCAAATATAAAAAAATTCTTAATCCACTGTTTAGGTCTCATTAATTCAATTACTGCTGCCATAAAATTCCCTCCACTATACTTATCATATTGCTACTTAACTAAACATCTTTTTACATTTTATCACAGTATATGATATAGTCAACATAACTTTGCAAATTAGTACCTCATAAAAGGACTTGAGATACCCTTCAAGTCCCTTAACAAACATTAATAATTAATTATTACTATCTTGGTTGTACTATTAATTTAATAGCCGTTCTTTCTTCCCCATCTATTTCAATGTCCGTAAACGCCGGTATACATATTAAATCGATTCCACTAGGTGCTACAAACCCCCTAGCAATCGCTACAGCCTTAATAGCTTGATTTAACGCTCCTGCCCCTATAGCTTGTATCTCCGCTGCTCCTCTCTCTCTTAAAACTCCTGCTAACGCTCCTGCAACTGAATTTGGACTTGATTTTGCTGAAACCTTTAATACCTCCATAATAAACCTCCTATAAATATTATATTAACTTTATTTGATACTACTATATATTATTCTACATAAAATCAAAAATTCCTTTTAGGTTTTGTAAAGGCAAAATCTAAAAGGAATACTTTTCTATGTTATATTAATTTACTTATTACTTAAATTATTTTGCATATTCAATTGCACGAGTTTCTCTAATAACATTTACCTTAATCTGGCCAGGATACTCTAGTTCTTCCTCAATTTTCTTTACTATGTTCCTTGCCATTTCAAGGGCTCCTGCATCATCAATATCTTCTGGTTTAACCATAATTCTAAGTTCTCTTCCCGCTTGAATGGCATATGACTTTTCTACGCCTTCACATGTATTTGCTATTTTTTCTAATTTTTCCAAACGCTTAATATATGCTTCTAATGTTTCCCTTCTAGCTCCAGGCCTTGCTGCTGAAATAGCATCTGCTGCCTGAACAAGTACATCTTCTAAGGATTGGAATTCCAAGTCTCCATGGTGAGCTCCAATGGCATTTACAACTACAGGTGATTCTCTGTATTTTTTAGCAATTTCTGCCCCTATAACAGCATGTGGTCCTTCAACTTCGTGATCCACTGCTTTGCCTATATCATGAAGTAATCCTGCTCTTTTTGCTATAGTTGGGTCTATTCCAATCTCTGATGCCATAAGTCCAGCTAGATATGCAACTTCCACCGAGTGTTTCAAAACATTCTGACCATAACTAGTTCTATATTTCAACCTTCCTAGCAATTTTATTAATTCTATATGAAGACCATGTACACCAGTTTCAAAAGTTGCTTGTTCCCCTTCTTCCTTAATATCATTTTCCAATTCCTTTTCAGCTTTTTCAACCATTTCTTCAATTCTTGCCGGATGTATTCTTCCATCAATTATAAGTTTTTCCAATGCTATTCTAGCAACTTCTCTTCTTATAGGATCAAAACCCGACAATATCACAGCTTCAGGTGTATCATCTATTATTAAATCTACACCTGTTAAAGTTTCAAGGGTTCTTATATTTCTACCTTCTCTACCTATTATCCTTCCCTTCATTTCATCATTAGGAAGCGTTACAACATGTACTGTAGTTTCTGCCACATGATCTGCTGCACATCTTTGAATAGCGGAAGTTATAATTTCCCTTGCCCTTTTATCCGCTTCTTCTTTAGCCTTTGTTTCAACTTCTTTAATCATCATAGCAGATTCATGTTTTATTTCTTTATTAACCTCTTCTAACAAGATATCCTTAGCCTCTTCAGAACTCAAACCTGATAACCTTTCAAGTTCTTCTCTCTGCTTCTGGTATAATTCTTCTACTTTTGCCTGCACTTTATCAATTTCCTGTTGTTTTTTATCCAGGCTACTTTCTCTCTTTTCAAGGACATCATTCTTCTTATCTAATAATTCTTCTCTTTGCAATACTCTTTTTTCTAGCCTTTGAATTTCCATTCTTCTATCTCTAGATTCTCTTTCCAAATCATTTCTTAATTTATGAACTTCCTCTTTAGCCTCCAGTATAGCTTCTTTTTTTTGGGATTGAGCTTCTTTTTTTGCCTCTTCCTTTAATCTATTAGACTCATAAATAGTCTGTGATTTTATAGCAGCTACTTTATTTTTCATTATATTAAAATGAATTAATATAGCAACAACTATTAGTATACCAGCAATAATTTCATATATTATCATGTAATTCACATGAACACCTCCTTTGCTCTTATTATGTAAATCTATATTTCTGTTAAATATGCAAGCATAGAAAAGGTGTCATATTATTCAATTGGTAATTCCTAAATACATGATAAACCAGAATTTGTATTAATTTTATATTATATTTGAATTATTGTCAAGTTATATGATTTTATTCAGTATACTAATAATTGCCTATTATTTTTCCTGTTTCTATTTTAAAAATTATACTCTTAAAACATGCCACAGGTAAAACAAAAAGCCAGATTGAATTCAAGTCTCAATTATCGTATCTAATCATTATTTGCACCATTGTAAATATTACTTTTAAGGCATCCTACTTTGATAAATTCTTACTGTCTTGCTTTTTATTATCCTCTTTGGTACTTTTTTCATTTTGATTTTTGTCACTTGACAAATTGCTTTTATCTATAGGAAGATTATATTTTTCCCTTATTTTATTTTCAATCTCAAATAAAATATCTGTATTTTCTCTTAAAAACTGTTTTGCATTTTCTCTACCTTGTCCAAGCCTTATTTCCTTATATGAAAACCAAGCTCCACTTTTTTGAACAAAATCTTCCCTAACTCCTACATCCAGTACATTTCCTTCTCTTGATATACCTTGATTATACATTATGTCAAATTCAGCCTGTTTAAAAGGAGGTGCCACCTTATTTTTAATAACCTTTACTTTTGTTCTATTTCCTACCATGGTATCTCCCTGTTTTATAGAATCTATTCTTCTCACGTCCATTCTCACAGAAGAATAAAACTTTAATGCTCTTCCTCCAGGAGTAACTTCAGGATTTCCAAACATAATTCCCACTTTTTCCCTCAATTGATTTATAAATATAGTAACACATTTTGATTTGTTTATAGATGATGTAAGCTTTCTAAGCGCCTGAGACATAAGCCTAGCCTGTAATCCCACATGAGAATCTCCCATTTCTCCTTCTATTTCTGCCTTTGGTACTAATGCAGCTACTGAATCCACTACCAATACATCTATGGCATTAGATCTAACCAATGCTTCTGCTATTTCCAGTGCCTGTTCTCCAGTATCTGGCTGAGATACTATTAAGTTTTCTATATCCACTCCTAAATTTTTTGCATAGGAAGGATCAAGTGCATGTTCTGCATCTATAAAAGCTGCTGCTCCACCAGTTTTCTGAGCTTCTGCAATTATATGAAGTGCCACTGTGGTTTTACCTGAAGATTCCGGCCCAAATATTTCTATTACTCTTCCTCGTGGTACTCCACCTATGCCAAGGGCTATATCTAAATCAAGGCACCCTGTTGAAACAACATCCACATTTAAAATGCTGTTTTCTCCCAGTTTCATTATTGCACCTTTTCCAAACTGTTTTTCTATCTGTAACATAGCAGACTCTATAGCTTGTAGTTTTTCATTATTTAAATTTGCCAAAAGAACACTTCCCTTCTTATAAGAACATATGTTCTATATAAATTATATACCATATTATTCGTACAGTCAATAATTTCATCCAAGTTATATTTTAATTATAAACCTATAGGTATTTTTTAATCAACGCTACATACTATTTATTTGGATTTAATACACCTTTATTTTTCACAAAATAATCTAGCCCAGAAATTAAAGTAGCCGCTATAGCCAAGAACATAGCAATACCTGTAATCCAATTTAACATTTTATGTGGATGACTTATAACAGTTTTTACAAATCCTAAAGATACATGATTATAATTTAAATTTACCAAAGCAAGTATTATTGCAACTATTTGAGTTACAGTTTTAACTTTTCCCCAGGGACTTGCCGCTATCACTATACCATCTGAAGCAGCCACTGCCCTAAGACCCGTTACTGCAAATTCTCTAGCTATTATTATCATGGCAACCCAGGTAGGTATTATATGATATTCTACCAATGATATAAGCGCTGCAGTAACCAAAAGTTTATCTGCTAGTGGATCCATAAACTTACCAAAGCGAGTTATTTGATTTCTACTTCTAGCTATGTACCCATCTAATTTATCTGTTATAGATGCCAGTATAAAAATAACTATTGCAATAAATTTTCCATAAGGTACATCCTCTAAAGTTATAAAAATCAAAAAGAACGGAATTAATAAAATTCTAATTATTGTAAGTTTATTTGCCAGATTCATCATATACAACTCCCACCAAATCATATTCAACACTATTTGTAATTTTCACATCAATCATAGTACCTACTTTTAGTTCCTTTTTACTTTTTATGTATATAACTCCATCTATGTCTGGAGCCATTGCATAGTTTCTTCCATACCATACACCTTCTTTTTTTCCCTCCACAAGTACTTTATACTTATTTCCAATCTTGTATTTTTGCATGGAATATATAATATGTTTCTGGAGCATCATAAGCTCCCCTTCTCTTGCGGTCTTTAATTCTTCTGAAACTTGATCTTTCATCTTATACGCTCTAGTTCCTTCTTCCCTGGAATATTTAAATACTCCCAGATTATCAAACTTAATATTTTCTATAAAATTCTTTAATTCTTTAAAATCTTCTTCGCTTTCTCCTGGAAACCCAACTATTATAGTAGTTCTAATTGAGATATCATTTATTTTTTTCCTAAGTTCATTTATATTTCTTAATATATCTTTTTTCCTGCCGCGTCTGCCCATAAGTTTTAATATATTATCACTTATGTGCTGCAGGGGAATATCTATATAATTACATACTTTATCATTTAGGGCTATTTCATCTATAATATCTTCCGTTATTTCTTCAGGGTAACAATAAAGCAGCCTAATCCACTCTATTCCTTCAATTTTCGATATACTTCTCATAAGTTCAGGAAGCATTTTTTTATTATACAAATCTATTCCATATCTTGTAGTATCCTGTGCAATAAGTATTACTTCTTTAACTCCCCTAAGTGATAATTCATTACACTCTTGTAATATATTTTCAATACTTCTACTTCTGTACTTTCCCCTTATTTTAGGGATTATACAATAAGTACAGTAATTATCACATCCTTCTGCAATTCTTAAATAGGCCGTATGAGACTTGGTTGTAAGTATTCTTTTACCTTCATTTATGTTAAGATCACTATATCCACAATTATGAATTTTATTTTGTTTATCACTTATAAAGTTATTTATATTTTCTACCAGCTTATCATAATCATTTACTCCAAGCATTATATCTATTTCAGGTAACAGTTCCATAAGTTCTATGCCGTATCTCTGTGCAAGACATCCTGTTACTACAATACCCCTGCAATTATATTTTCCCTTATACTGTGACATTTCAAGTATAGTATCTATAGACTCCTGCTTTGCCGATTCTATAAAACCACAGGTGTTTATAATTATAAAATCTGCCAACTTAGGATCTGTAACTATTTCATAGGCGGACTTTACATTGCCTAGTATTATCTCAGAATCCACTCTGTTTTTATCACAGCCTAAACTTATTAGTCCAACTTTTAATTTATCCACTAAGTCTCCTCCCATTTAGTTATTTTTAAATAACATATAAACACTTCATATAATATACAACTTACATAAAAAATTTTCAACATTTAATTTTGTGCACAATTGCTTAGAAAACCCACTAAATCTAAGAAGAGCTAGGTAGGTATATCATCTTTTCCATGAATTAAAATTTGTCTTGGTTTACCACCATCTTTTTTTGATATTATTTTTCTATTTTCCATTTCTTCTATTATTCTAGCTGCCCTATTATATCCTATTCTCAATCGTCTTTGAAGCAAGGATGTAGATACTTGTCCCTCATTTAATACAATTTCAACAGCTTTATCTAAAAATTCGTCATAGTCATTACCAGCATTAGAAGTAGGTATACCTTGATCTATTTGTTCTATTATCTTATCTTCATATTTAGATTCCCCTCCATTATTCTTTATATAATGTACTATTTTTTCAACTTCTGTTTCCGATATAAAAGCTCCTTGTATTCTAACAGGCTTTGAAATACCAGCAGGATAAAATAACATATCCCCCTTTCCAAGCAATCGTTCTGCCCCACTGCTGTCTAATATGGTTCTAGAATCGATTTGGCTGGACACTGCAAAAGATATTCTCGATGGTATATTGGCCTTAATCACTCCTGTGATTACGTCCACAGAGGGTCTTTGAGTTGCTATAACCAGATGCATTCCTGCAGCTCTAGCCATTTGTGCAAGACGTCCTATATAATCTTCAACCTCATTTGGACAAACCATCATTAAATCTGAAAGTTCATCTATTATTATAACCACAAAAGGAATTTTTCCTTCTGTTACGCCCTTGTCAAATAAATCATTATATCCTTCTATATTTCTAACACCATTATTTGCAAATAATTTATATCTTCTGTTCATTTCCTGCACTGCCCAATTTAGAGCACCAGCTGCCTTTTTAGGATCTGTAACTACAGGTATCAATAAATGGGGTATACCATTATACACACTAAGTTCAACTACCTTGGGATCTATCATTAAAAGTTTAACATCTCCTGGAGAATATTTATAAAGCAAACTCACTATAAGACTATTTATGCATACGCTTTTACCAGAACCTGTGGCACCTGCTATAAGCATATGAGGCATTTTTGTAAGATCAGATACCACACAGTTTCCCCCTATGTCTTTTCCCAAGCAATAGGCCAATTTATGATGGGAATTTACAAATTCTTCCGACTCAACCACTTCTCTTAAGTAAACAGATGTAAGTTCCCTATTTGGAACTTCTATTCCAATAACAGATTTCCCCGGTATTGGAGCTTCTATTCTAACTGCAGAAGCAGCAAGACCTAGAGCAATATCATCAGATAAATTTACAATTTTACTCACTTTAATTCCGGAACCCGGTTGAAGTTCAAATCTAGTTACAGAAGGTCCTCTGCTAACTTGAAGTATTTTTACATCTACTCCAAAACTTGCAAGGGTCTCTTCCAATTTACTAGCACTATTTATCAACTCTTTTTTATCCTGCTTATTCAATTTTACCTGTACATTTTGATTTAATAAATTCAAAGGCGGGAAATTATATAGAAAAACTGCATTTTCTCCACTTTGTATTACTTTTTCTTCAAACTCTGTACTTATAGGCTCCATATTTGCAGGATTAAACTTTTTCTCATAAGAGGTATCTTCTTCAGATTCTACAGGACATTCTAAATATTCATCATTTTTTACCTTATTTTTCTCTTTGTGATCTAATCCATCTTTTTTATCCATACTTCCATATTTCATAAAATCCAATATTCTAATTTTATTTAATCCTTTAATAAAATCTTTATTTTTAACTCGATTATTGTCATCATTGTTTTCATCCAGAACTTTTTCTTCTATTTTAGTATTTTCTGCTTTATTTTTTTGAGCCAATACTCTTCTAAGCTTATTCAATATATCATAAATAGTAAATTTACTCATCATTATAAAAGATATTATGTAAATGGCCAGAAAAATAACATAACAACCAACCGTTCCAAACAATCTAAATAAAGGTATATCTATTAAAATTCCTATTATACCACCATGAAATACATTATCAGAATTATATAATGTCCTTATAGCTAGGAATAGATTATATTCCATGTTATAATCAGACAATACTACCATATGTATGACTAACAGAGTATTAACCATAAAAAGTAAAATGCCATAAAATTTATTATTAAAAGTTATTTTGTTCCTTTTTATAATAAGACAACTTCCAATAAATATTATCAACATAGGAAATATAAAAGCCCCTACTCCAAATATTATTATTAAAATTTTCTTCATAAGCTTTCCAACTATGCCCGAAGAAGAAGGAGCAAATACACTTATTATCATAAGTATTCCCAATGTAGTTAACAATATACCTTTTATATCTTCATCTAACGAGTACTTTTTTTTTTGTCTAATTCTAGACATATGTGCCATCACCTCCAGTATATTATTAAGTATATCCTAATATAAAAAATATTCTACACTGTTTTTGTTTTTCCTTTAATATTTCTTAAAAGATAATTTGTGTTTCAATTATTGCTTTTATACAATTAAATTACCATAGGATTTCCCCTATGGTGATCTTAAGTACTCTACTTTTTTTCTAACATGGTATCTAGCTTTTTAATAGCGTCACTTATTCCTCCTACCTTATCTATTAATCCCTGTTCTACAGCTTGTTTTCCAATCAATATAGTCCCCATGTCATTTAATAGATCATCTGATTGGAGCATTAGATCACTTAATTTTTCTCTGGTTATCCTGGATGTTCTAACTATAAATTCATTTATCCTCTCCTGCATTTTATTAAAATATTGAAAGGTTTGAGGTACCCCAATGATCAGTCCATTCATCCTTATTGGATGGACAATCATTGTAGCTGTGGGAGATATAAAAGAATAATCAGAAGCAGTAGCAAGAGGAACCCCAATAGAGTGACCTCCCCCTATAACTAGAGATACTGTAGGTTTGCTTAAACTCCTTATCATTTCTGCTATAGCAAGTCCTGCTTCCACATCTCCTCCTACAGTATTTAAGACTACCAACACCCCTTCAACCCTAGGATCATTTTCCATAAGAATTAAATTAGGTATTACATGTTCATATTTAGTTGCCTTGGTTTCAGGCGGAAGGGTTACATGTCCTTCTATTTGCCCTATTATAGGAAGTATTTGAATTTTATTGTTTCCATCTGCTATACTGGACATACCAAATTCTTTTATATTATCTAATTTTTTATCGGTACTATTTTCTGTCATTTCCTTATTCATTCTTTGCGGCATTTCAATCTCCTCCTTAAATAAATTTATCTTATGCATTTTGGAAGATTGATATACATTTACTTTACATCCAATAAGAATTCTTTATGAAGTGCATTTATGGCTCTTTTTGTTTCACTGCTTTTAACAAGACACCATATGGTAGTGTGTGAATCAGCTGTCTGAAGCACTTCTATACCCTCTTCATACAACACCTTTAATATTCTGGCCATAACTCCTGGTATACCTCTCATACCGCTTCCTATAAGAGCTATTTTACTGCAGTTTTCTATTAGAGAATATACAAGAGCTAAATTCCCAGCTACTATCTTAAAATTACCTATATCTTTATTATCTATGGTAAAAATCTGCTTACTCGGAAATACATTTATTAAATCTATACTTATTGAATTATTGGCCATTTCCTCTAGTAAGGTATTATATATTTTATTATTTTCATTATAATTTACCGTAACTTGAATTCTATTATCCATAGAAGTTATGCCACTTATTACCTTATCCGACTCTCCTATAACAGAATTGGTTATTATTGTACCCTTGCAATCATTTAAAGTATTCTTTACAACAAGAGGTACATTACCACTCATGGCTATTTTTACCGCCCTTGGATGTATTACTTTTGCTCCTTGATCTGCAAATTGAAACACCTCATTATAGCTTATTTGTTCAATTAAAAATGCTTCTGATACTATTCCTGGATCTGCTGTCATTATTCCATCTACATCTGTATATATTTCTATGGATTCAGAATCCAGGGCAACCCCTAAAATTGATGCAGTAACATCACTTCCACCTCTTCCTAAAGTAGTTATATGTCCACTTTCACTTTCTCCTTGAAATCCTGCAACTATAGGAATTTTACCTTCATTAATTAAATTTAACAATCTTTCTTTTTTTACTTTTAAAATGGAAGCATTATTGTAAGTATCATCAGTAATTATACCTGCTTGTCCCCCAGTTAAAGGCACTGCTTTTACACCTTGACTTAAAAGTTCATCTGCTAAAACCACTGTACTTATGATTTCACCACAGCTTATAAGTAAATCTACTCCTAAAGGATTTTTAATTTTAAAATCTTCTTTTATTAATGAAAGTAGTGTATCTGTAGCATAGGGTTGGCCTTTTCTACCCATGGCAGATACTACCACAACCGGACAGAATCCTTTATCTTTTGCTTTTAATATTTTATTTACTACCTGTTCTCTTCTCTCATGAGTAGAAACAGAAGTACCTCCAAATTTTTGAATCACTATTTTCATATTAATCCTCCATTACACAACTTATTATAAAGTAATTCTTAGGTTCAGATAGAGTTTGCTCATGATAAATACTTTTTCTCTATGTGAACCTTAGAAGAACTTACCCATGCGCATATAAGTGTATATTCCCACTTTAAATACTCCCGGGGTATTAGCTAATTCCAACTCTTAGATAAATATATACTTAATATACATTTCTAAAAATATGTGTTAAATTGCAGCTTACTAATATATAATATGCTAATAGCGGATAATATGTTAATTAGTGTATACTATTAACGTACTTTTTTAAGGGATTTTTCATCTACATCTATTATAATGGTTTTAGTACCTATTTTCTTTACATATTCCCAGGGTACTTCTATAAATTCACTTTTTCCAAAAATACTAAATCTTGACTTGCCATCATTTAAAATAAGCATTTTTAAAATCCCTTCTGAATCCACTATTATGTCGTTATTACCTAAAAAATTAAATTTATTGCCGTCATTTACATTTATAATTTCATATCTTTCCATATCACTGTAAAATTTTATATTTTCATCCATACTTATATCCCCCTATGTTTTATCTGTTATATTATATTATGAGTAATATAATATACTTATTACAGGGTTTAGGTATAATAGCAATTTAAAATATATGAATCAGTGATTCTAAATTAAATTCTTCTTTGATTTTTCAAAGGAAATACTATCCTTTTCTAATAAATTTTCTATAACAGGCATATCTATTTCTTTTCCTACAAAAGATGAATTTGCTATACCTTTATAAAATGTATTTTTCATTATTCTTTCAATGCTCTCCTCATCTATCTCATTTATCTTGGCTATAATATTTTCCGGTATATTTAATCTATTTAAAAGCAAAAGAGATTTTCCATTATTGAACATTCTGCTGCTTATACTTTCAAGTCCCAATATATAATTCCCTTTTAACTGTTCTTTTAATTTTTTTAATTTATCCTTTGTTATAATTGAGGTTGAAAATTTTATCATTTCATCTTTTATTCTTGCTATTACATCATAAGCATATTTGGCATTCAATCCCACATAAACAGTCACTGCCCCTACATTATTAAAAGAGGTTATATAAGAATATATTGAATAACAAAGACCTCTTTCCTCTCTTATTTTCTGAAATAATATAGAAGAAGCCATCCCTCCATACATGTTGTTTAAAATTAAGAGAGTATAAAGATCATCACTGCCATTTTCCACTCCTGGTATACCTAAACTAAGATGCAGCTGTTCTATATTCTTTTTTTTGAAAAAATGATTATTTAAAAACTCTGGTTTAGAATAATGAGTTACTTTTTTATTCAATATAGCCCATGTACCAAAATATTTTTCTATTAATTTTTCAACTTTACTTAGCTCTACATTACCTGCTATGGAAATCACAGAGTTTTCTGGTATATAATAAGAGGATATGTACTCTATCAAATGTTCTCGTGTAAAGGATTTTACAGTATCTATGCTTCCTAATATAGGAAAGGATATAGAATCTTTTCCCCACATAGCCTTGCTGTGAAGATCAGAGAGTACATCTTCTGGAGAGTCTTCACTCATATTTATCTCCTCAATTATAACTCCTTTTTCCTTTTCTATATCTTCTGGCAAAAATCTACTATTAAATAACATATCCGATATGACATCTATAGCCAAGTCCAAATGTGAATTTAACACCTTTACATAAAAACATGTAGCTTCCTTGCCAGTAAATGCGTTTATTTGTCCTCCTACATCTTCTATACACTCTGCTATTTCAAGGGCAGTTCTATTAGTGGTTCCTTTAAAAAACATATGTTCAATAAAATGAGATATCCCATTATTTTTATCATTTTCATTTCTTGATCCATTTTTTACCCACAATCCCACACTCACAGAATTTACATAATCTATATCCTCTACAACTATTCTAAGACCATTATCCAGTTTAAATACATTATACAATAGAAATAGTCACCCCTTTTCCACATTAGTAACTTGAAAATTATAAAAATAGTTTAATTTAAAAAATAAAAAGGCACCTAAGCCCTTCTATTTTGCTACTTTTTTTGTACATCCTTCTCATTTTGTTCTTTCTTTTCTGAATCCTTTATAGCATCTTTTCTGGAAAGATTTATTCTTCCCTGATTATCTATTTCAATTACTTTAACTAATATTTCATCTCCTACAGAAACTATATCTTCTACTTTATTAACTCTTGTAAAATCTAACTTTGATATATGGACTAGTCCTTCTTTTCCCTTGTGTATTTCCACAAAAGCTCCAAAGTTAGTTATTTTAGTAACCTTGCCCAAATATATTTCCCCCACCAGTATCTCCCTAGTAAGATCATCTATTATTTTCAATGCTTTTTTAGCACCTTCACTATCTTCCGACATAACAAATATTTTTCCATCTTCTTTTATATCTATTTTAACTCCAGTTTCTGCTATTATTTTATTGATAACTTTTCCTCCGGATCCTATTACATCTCTTATTTTATCAGGAGGTATAGACATTATATAGGTCTTTGGTGCATATTTTGATACTTCTGCCCTATGCTCTGGAATACATTGTTTCATCTTCTCAAGTATATATAATCTAGCTGTTCTTGCTTTTTCAAGAGTTTCTTTTATACACTTATTGGATAACCCGTGAATTTTAGTATCAAACTGAATAGCCGTGATACCTTTTTCCGTTCCTCCAACTTTAAAATCCATATCACCGAAAAAGTCTTCCAATCCCTGTATATCCGTTAATATTTCTTCCTGAGATAAGTCTTCACTGGTTACAAGTCCCATAGCTATTCCAGCCGCAGGTCTTTTTATAGGAACACCTGCATCTAAAAGTGCCAGTGTACTTCCACATATACTAGCTTGAGATGTAGAACCATTGGAACTTAGAACTTCTGATACAAGTCTTATGGTATAAGGAAATTGTTCTTCCATTGGTATAAGTGGTTCCAGTGCTTTCTCAGCCAATGCGCCATGGCCTATTTCTCTTCTTCCAGGTCCTCTTAGAGGTCTAACTTCCCCGGTGCTGTAAGATGGAAAATTATAATGATGCATATATCTTTTAGAATCCTCAAGACCCACTCCATCAAGTATTTGTACGTCACCTAAAGATCCCAATGTAACAACAGTCATCACCTGAGTCAATCCTCTAGTAAACAACCCTGTGCCATGTGCCCTCGGAAGAAATCCTACTTCACAGCTTATAGGACGTACCTCATCAAATTCCCTTCCATCTACTCTTCTATGTTCTTTAAGCAGCATACCTCTAACTATTTCCTTTTTTACTCTATACACTACATCAGCTATGTCACTTTTATTATCTGCATAATCTTCAGAAAACTGCTCTTCTAATTTTTCATCAATATCTTTTAAAACCTTATTTCTCTCATCCCTATCTACTATATACATAGCATCTTTTATCATATCAAAAGCAAATCCTCTTACCTCTTCTTCTAAATCTTCATTTACCTTATATAAATCAGGTTCATCTTTTTTCTTACCATATTTTTTCATAACCTCTTCTTGAAATAAGGCTATTTTCTTGCATTCCTCAAAACCAAAAATTATGGCGTCATACATAATATCCTCTGGCACTTCACATGCTCCAGCTTCTACCATCATGACCCTCTCTTTAGTAGCACATACAGTAAGATTCAAAGTACTTTTTTCTCTATCCTCCAAATTAGGATTTATTATAAAATTCCCATCCACTAACCCCACAGCTACAGAGCCTACAGGAGTTATAAAAGGAATACTTGATATACAAAGTGCTAAAGATGCTCCATTCATAGCCACTATATTGGGTAAATTATCCTGATCTACAGATAATACTGTACACACTACCTGAACATCATTTCTATATCCTTTTGGGAATAACGGTCTAAGAGGTCTGTCTATTGCCCTTGCATTTAATATTGCCTTCTCTGAGGGCTTACCTTCCCTTTTTATAAATCCTCCTGGAATCTTTCCAACAGAATATAACCTTTCTTCATATTCTATACTTAAAGGAAAAAAATCTATTCCTTCTCTTGGCTTATCTGAAGCATTTGCATTGATTAAAACCACTGTATCACCATAGCTTATGAGCATACCACAATTAGACAACATACCTACCTTCTCACAGTCAACTTTCAAAGTTCTTCCTGCTACAGTAGTTTGAATAACTTCATTCATTAAAAATTTCCCTCCTCTCAATAAATTACAATTCCTTAAAACAATGGAGCGGTAAAAGCCGCTCCAAAAATTATTTTCTCAAATTTAGTGCCTTAATAATAGCACGATATCTTTCAATGTCTTGCTTAATTAAATAGTTAAGAAGTCCTCTTCTCTTACCAACCATCATTAAAAGTCCTCTTCTTGAATGGTGATCTTTTTTATGAATCTTCAAATGCTCATTCAAGTGATTAATTCTTGTAGTAAGCAGTGCTATTTGAACTTCTGGAGAACCTGTATCTCCTTCATGTCTTGCATACTTTTCCATTATTTCTTGTTTAACTGCCTTTTCCATTATGTTACACCTCCAATTGTTATTCCCCTTTATCCCAAGAATGCCGTCGGCAAATCGATATTCTTAGCATAAGGATCACGCCTGTAATTATAACAAATAAACTTACTATTGTAAATTAATTTTTAAAATTAATTTGTAATTTTTTCTTACTTGCATATAATTTGTCTTTTTTTAGCTGATTAGCTAATTCAGATAAACTATTAAACTTCAATTCATCTCTAATTCTCTCTATAAAATGTACTTTTGCATTTTTTCCATATGCATCCTCATTGAAATTCAATATATGAGTTTCAATACTCAGCTTATTATCACAGGTAGTAGGATTGTACCCTACATTTGTTATACCTTTAAATATACCATTATCCAATTGTACTATGGTATAATAAACTCCACCTTTTGGTATTACAAATTTTTTATCATAATTTAAATTTATTGTAGGAAAACCCAGTTTTCTCCCGAGATGTTTCCCATGTATTACCTTCCCCTGTATTGCAAAAGGACGTGTTAAAAGTTTATTTACTTTTTTCATATCCCCTTCGTCTGATATAAGTGTTCTTATTATTGAACTGCTGACTACTTGCCCTTTATATTTCACAGAATCTATTATACTTAGAGAAAATTTATAATTTTTGCTCATTTTTTTAAGTAAACTTACATCCCCAAGATTTTTATATCCAAATCTATAATTAAATCCCACTATAATTCCCTTAGCCCTATAATTATTTAAAAGGTGAATTACAAAGTCTTCGGGGTGGATTTTCATAAATTCTCTATTGAAGTTTGCCATATTTATTATATCCAATCCAGCATTTCTTAATACATTTACCTTGCACTCAGTATCCATTAAAATTTTAGGTGCCAGATCTGGGTTTATAGTACTAAGAGGATGATTCTTAAAAGTAAACACCATACTTTTTGCACCATTATTTTTGGCAAGTTTAATAGTTTTGTTTACCAAACTCATATGCCCCAAATGCAGTCCGTCAAAACTCCCTAAAGCAATATATGTACTTTTCATAAAATGCTTTTCAAAATTATCTTCTATAACTATCATATCTAATTACCTCAAACAAACAATTTTACCATTTTAAATTGAAAATCTTTATTCATTCCAATACCTATAAATTTATTACCTTCTATATAAACTCTATATAGTTTATCTTTTATTGTTTTACTTAAAAAACTTTCATCTTTTATACTTATTCCATTTAATATCTTTTTTACATACTCATCTTCTACCAAAACTTCAGGATATCCATAAAGGGCCTTGTCTATGGGTATAATGTATTTTAATATATTTTCACTATCTAAATATTCAAGAGCAATGGAATCTGCAATATTAAAATTGCCTGTAGACAATCTCTTTAAATTCCACATAGTACCTCCGCAATTTAGATTGTTTCCAATATCATTACACAAACTCCTAATATAAGTACCCTTTGAACAGGTTACTTTAAATGATACATAGGGTAATTCTATATTTACAATATCTATAGAATATATGGTTATTTTTCTTTTCTTTCTCTCTATTTCTATGCCTTTTCTGGCCAGTTCATAAAGTCTCCTGCCATTTACTTTCAATGCCGAATACATAGGCGGCACTTGTTCTATTTCCCCTTGAAAACTTAAAATTTCCTCTATTATATCTTTCTTTTTTAGGTAAACACCTCTAGTATTTACCACACTTCCTTCTCTATCATAAGTTTCCGTAGTGATTCCAAGCCTTAATTCTGCCAAATATATTTTTTTACTTTCAACCATATAATCTGCAAATTTTGTAGCCCTGCCAACACAAATAGGAAGTACTCCCGATGCCATTGGGTCAAGGGTGCCTGTATGACCTACCTTTTCATTTTTCAACATAAACCTCACTTTTCTAACCACATCAAAAGAGGTCATGCCTTCAGGTTTATTTATATTTAAAATTCCATCCATCATAATAACTCTTTTTCAACTTCCACTAGTACTATATGTTTTACCTCTTCAATAGATTTATCTAAAATGACAAATCCACTGGCCCGCAAGTGTCCTCCTCCACCAAAAGTTTCTGCTATTTTTCTTACATCCACTTTGGATTTAGACCTAAGACTTACCTTCACTCCCTGTTCCACTTCTTTTAATAAAATTCCTACTTCCACGGTGTCTATTTTCATCCCTATATTAATAATATCTGAAGTATCTGTATCCTTTATTATACCTACACTAGAGAGCATATCCTTTGTGATTTCTATAGTACAGATCTTATCTCCCGCTGCTAAATTCATAGATTCTATAGATTTTCCATATAACTTGATTCTTTGAAATTTCTTGTTTTCAAAAATTACCCTGTGTATTTCACTAAAATCTATACCCGCGTTAATTAAATCTCCTGCTATAGTATGGGTTACAGAAGTGGTGGAAGGATATTTAAAAGAACCGCTGTCTGTAATTATAGACGTATAAAGGCACTCTGCTATATCCCTATCCATATCGATTCCCATTAGTTTAATCATCTGATATATTATCTCCGATACTGCTGCTGCATTTGTGTCAACGTAATTCAAATCTCCATAGAGTTCATTTGATAAATGGTGATCTATATTTATTATGGTATAGCTTCTGTTTTCAAAGTTTAACTCTGCATTTATTCTCTTTACGTCTCCACAATCTAACACTATTACACATTCAGTATCCTTACTTACCTTAAATTTATTGTGGTCTACATTTTCACTGCCGCATAAAAATTTAAAATCCTCCAGCATTTCTTCTTTGGAAAGTATTTCAACTTCTTTTCCGAATTTTTTTAAACCCTGAAATAATGCAAGTGAACTTCCAATGGCATCTCCATCTGGAGAAGAATGAAAAGTTATTGCAATCTTATTGCAGTGCTTTATTTTATTTATTATATCATTCATTATCATGTTTTTCATTCTCCTTTATTTTGTGGAGAAGTTCATTTATATGCATGCCATACTCTATGGTATTATCCATTTCTATAATTATTTCCGGGGTATTTCTAAGTTTTACTCTATGCCCTACTTCCCTCCTTATAAAGCTTTCTGAACTTTTAAGCACCTGAAATGTATCATCTTTAGATTTATCTTCTCCATAAATACTTACAAATACTTTTGCATATTTTTGATCTTTTGTTACATCCACTTTTGTAACACTTACCATGGCACTAAGTCTTGGGTCTTTCATGTCATTTCTAATTATATTACTTATCTCCCTCTTCATTTCCTCATTTATTCTTCCGCTTCTGTAATTAGTCATAAATTATCACCTCTCCATTTATAACTCTTTTTTCTTAATCTCTTCTATATCATAAGCTTCTACAATATCGCCCTCTTTTATATCGTTAAATTTCTCAATTGAAAGTCCACATTCATATCCTTCTGCTGCTTCTTTTACGTCATCCTTAAATCTCTTTAAAGATGCAAGTTCAGATTCAAATATAACTATTCCATCTCTTATTATTCTAACTTTGCAATTCCTAACCATTTTGCCTTCTTGTACATAGCATCCTGCAATAGTACCTATATTGGATATTTTGTAAATCTGCCTTATTTCTGCTTTTCCAAGTATAACTTCTTTGTAATCCGGCTCAAGCATTCCTACCATAGCAGCCTTTATATCCTCTATGGCATTATATATAACCCTATAAGTCTTTACATCTACAGATTCTTTTTCTGCAGCCGCCTGTGCATTACTATCAGGTCTTACATTAAATCCTATTATTATAGCATTTGAAGCCGATGCCAAGGTTACATCTGTTTCTGTTATAGCACCTACTGCACCATGTATTACTCTGACTTTTACTTCTTCATTGGAAAGCTTTTGAAGAGATTGTTTTAATGCCTCTATAGAGCCCTGAACATCTGCTTTTACTATTATATTCAGTTCTTTTACTTTTCCCTCTTTTATCTGATTATATAAGTCTTCCAGTGAAACTTTATGAGTGGACTGCAGATACTCTTCCCTTATTTTTTGTTTTCTCTTTTCTGCTATATCCCTTGCAGTTTTCTCATCCTTAACTTGATGAAATCTATCTCCTGCTGCAGGTACTTCAGATAATCCAAGTATTTCTACAGGTATGGAAGGTCCTGCTGATTTAATCTTATTCCCTTTATCATCAAACATGGCTCTAATTCTTCCATAAGTACTTCCAACTATTATGGAATCTCCAACACTAAGTGTTCCATTTTGAATAAGAAGTGTTGCAACTGCTCCTCTACCCTTATCCAATTTAGCTTCTACCACGGTACCTTTACCATTTCTATTTGAGTTTGCCTTCAGTTCCTGCATCTCTGCTGTTAAAAGAACCATCTCCAGCAGTGTATCAATTCCTTCTTTAGTATGTGCAGATACAGGAATGCATATGGTATCTCCTCCCCAATCTTCCGGCACAAGTTGATACTCTGTAAGCTCCTGTTTTACTTTATCTACATTAGCACCAGGCCTATCTATTTTATTTATAGCTACAACTATAGGAACATTTGCTGCCTTACAGTGATTTATTGCCTCAGCAGTTTGCGGCATTATTCCATCATCTGCAGCTACAACCAGAATAACTATATCAGTTATTTGAGCTCCCCTAGCTCGCATAGCAGTGAAAGCCTCATGCCCTGGAGTATCTAAGAAAGTTATTTTTTCCCCATTTATAGTAACGGTATAGGCCCCTATATGCTGTGTTATTCCTCCTGCTTCTGTAGCAGTTACCTTAGATTTCCTTATAGCATCTAAAAGGGATGTTTTCCCATGATCTACGTGTCCCATAACAGTTACAACAGGAGGCCTTTTTTCTACATTAGTATCTTCATCCTCATCTTCATCTTGTTCTGCTACACCCTTGTCAATGTCTTCCTTCTTCTTTAATACGGTAATATCAAATTTTTCTCCTAATTTTTCTGCAGTACTAAAATCTATCTCCTGATTTATGGCTGCCATTACTCCCATAAATATAAGTTGTTTTATAACTTCTGTAATAGGTTTACCTATTTTTTCAGAAAATTCTTTTACTGTTATGGTATCTTCTATTTCCACTTTATGATTTTCTTTGGAAACTTGTTCGTTCAAATCTTTTACAGCTTTATCTTGCTTACTTTTATTTTTATCTGCAATTTTAACCGTATTTCCGGCATTCTTTTTAAATTTTTCGGATTTTTCTTCTGGTAAATTTTTATATTTATCTTCTAAATATTCCTCTTTATCTTCATTTTCTTCAATAAACTCCTTGATTAAATCCGCATCTTCTTCCTCTATTACACTCATATGATTTTTTACTTCTACTCCAAACTCCTCTAAAAGCAGTGTAATCAATTTTTTACTTGATATATTTAATTCTTTAGCTAATTCATAAATTCTTATTTTCGACAAACTATTCACCCCCGAAACTAAAGTTTTTCCTCTTTTTGCCATAAATCATATAATTTTTTTCCCATGTTTTTATCTGCAACTCCTACAACCTTTATCTCCTTTGTTCCTATTGCATTTCCAAGTTCTTCTTTACTATATGACAGCTTTGCGATTGGTATCTTATATTTATTACTGTAATTTAAAAATTTATTCCATGTATTTTCAGAAATATCATGACACATTACAATAAAATAGACTTTATTTTTTTTTATTTTTTCTTCACATATATTATATCCTTCTAAAAGCTTTCCTGCACGTTTTATTAACCCTATAAAACCCAAAAATTTATTTTTCATTTTCTATTTGTTCCTTTAAACTATCATATAATGCTTCATCAATTTGTATTTCAAGATTCTTTTGAATTCTTTTATTCTTAAAAGCTTTTTCAAGACACTCACTATCTCTGCATATATAAGCTCCTCTACCATTCTTCTTACCTGTAGGATCTACAAAAACTTCTCCTTCTTTATTTTTTACTATTCTTATAAGTTCTTTTTTGGGTTTCATTTCCATACATCCCGTGCACATTCTCTGCGGTATCTTCTTTTTTTTCATACAAACACCACCTTAATCAATTTTTTCATCTTCTACATCACTTTGCGATTTACTTTTTATGTCTATTTTCCAACCTGTAAGTTTCGCTGCTAATCTTACATTTTGCCCCTCTTTACCTATGGCCAGTGACAACTGGCTGTCATCTACTACAATTTGAGCAAATTTAATCTCTTCATCCAAAGTAACATCTAAGACCTTAGCAGGACTAAGGGCGTTGGCTATATATTCTTCCGGAAGTTTACTCCATTTTATTATATCTATTTTTTCACTTTTTAACTCATTTACTATATTTTGAACCCTTACACCTTTAGGTCCAACACAAGCTCCCATAGGATCTACATTTTCGTCATTTGAATGTACTGCAATTTTTGTTCTAGAACCTGCTTCTCTTGCTATTGACTTTATATCAACTGTTCCATCAAATACTTCTGGTACCTCAAGTTCAAATAATCTCTTTATAAGACCTGGATGAGTTCTGGATATTACAATTTGAGCTCCCTTAGTAGTATTTTTAACTTCTACAATATATAGTTTCAGTTTATCATTGAAATTATATTTTTCTCCAGGTATTTGTTCGTTAGGTCCAAGAATCGCCTCAGTTTTTCCTAGGTTCACCAATATATTATTTTTATCTTTTCTAATTACAGTACCTGTTATTATATCATCCTCTTTTTCAACAAAATCATTATATATAATTCTTCTCTCTTCTTCTTTTATCCTCTGTATAACTACCTGCTTTGCAGCCTGAGCAGCTACTCTCCCAAACTTTCTGGGAGTTACCTCTATATTTACTATATCTCCCATATCATAATTCGAATCTATTTCTTTTGCATCTTCTAAACTTATTTCACTTACATCATCTACTACATTATCTACTATGCTTTTCTGTGAATAAACATGAATTTCTCCATTTTCCCTATTCATAGTAACCTTAACATTTTGATTGCTTATTCCATGTCCTATATAATTTTTTTTATAGGCAGCAACTAATGCATCTTCTATAGTTGTAAATAATAAATCTTCACTTATACCCTTTTCTTTAACTATTTCTTTTAAGGCTTCTATAAATTCCTGATTCATTTCAAAATATACCTCCTCTTAAAGATCATCTTTTAAATTTACAGTTGAAATTTTACTTTTTGGAATAACAATCTCTTCTCCTTCACAACTAACCCTTAGTACACTTTCATCAAAGGACAAAAGTTTTCCCTGATACTTTTTCTTTCCCTTTAAAAGTCCCTGTATATTAACTATCACATTAAATCCAATATATCTTTTAAGATGTTCATGGGTATAAAGTGTTCTCTCTATACCTGGAGATGAAACCTCTAAATAATAAGGATCTCTTATAGGATCTTCCCTATCTAATATATCACTGACTGCCCTGCTTACAGCTTCACAATCTTCAAGGGATATATTTCCTTCTTCTTTATCTATAAATATTCTTAAATAATTATTATTTCCTTCTCTTTTAAATTCTAAATGATATAGTTCAAAATTCAAATTATCAACTATGGGCTTTATAAGTTTTAATACTCTTTCTACCAACATATGGTTACTCATTTCAAACCTCCTTACCTATAATGTTATACACTCTTTTAAGAAATGCTAACAGTCATTAATAATTTAAAAACGCAACTTTCGCTGCGTTTTTGACAAATAGAAAGAGCGGGCTCAAACCCACTCCTACATACCAAATAAATTGCTGTAGATTTACCACTTTTATTTTAACACACCCTACATTGTATTTCAAGAAAAATTATACAGAACTTTAAATCACTGATTATTTATGTATTTATCTATTATATATCTTAACATATAAGGGGTATATCAATTTTACATAAATAAAGATAATTGGTTGGTTTCTGGAAGATTACCCAAACATCCATGGTTATTTAAAGTATCTATTACTGTTTTAGAAACTTTGGCCCTTATTCTTAAATCCTCTTTAGATATAAATTCTCCTTCCTCTCTGGCTTTTACTATGTTTTTAGCTGCATTTTCCCCAAGCCCTGCCAGGGAATTCATTGGAACTCTTATTCCACTTTCTTCTATTAGAAATTTTATAGCATGAGATTTATACAAGTCTACCTTTAAAAATTTTATTCCCCTTTTATTCATCTCATAACACAGTTCCAATATAGTGAGAAGACCTTTATCCTTTTGCGTTAAATTATTGCCCTGGGAATAGAGCTCATCCATTTTTTTCTTTATGGCGCCTTCCCCTTGAACTACTATATCTGCATCAAACTCATTTGCCCTTACAGTAAAATATGCAGCATAATATGCCTTTGGATAGTATACTTTAAAATATGCTATTCTAACTGCCATCATTACATAGGCTACCGCATGACCTTTTGGAAACATGTATTTTATTTTTTTACAGGATTCAATATACCAATTAGGCACAGTATGTTCTCTCATTATAGCTTCATGTTCTTCTTTAAGTCCTTTCCCTTTTCTTACCATTTCCATTATGGTAAAAGATGTTTTTGGAGGAAGACCTTTTTGAATCAAATATATCATTATGTCATCTCTGCAGGCTATACAATCCTGCAATGTGGTATAACCTTCCTTTATATAATACTGAGCATTGTTAAGCCAAACATCCGTACCATGAGATAATCCTGAAATTCTCACTAAATCTGCAAAAGTTTTTGGATGGGTATCCATTAGCATCTGTCTTACAAACTTTGTTCCAAATTCCGGAAGTCCATAAGTCCCCACAGAGCAGTCAATTTCCTTTTCACTAACTCCAAGAGCCTCTGGAGAAGTAAATAAACTCATAACCTTTGGCTCTCCAAGAGGTATAGTTTTAGGATCAAGTCCTGTTAGATCCTGAAGCATTCTAAGTACAGTGGGATCATCATGACCCAGTATATCAAGCTTCAACAACCTTCCACTTATAGAATGATAATCAAAATGGGTAGTTATTATTTCCGTGCTGTTATCATCTGCAGGATGCTGTACCGGTGTGAAATTGTGTATATCATTGTCATCTGGAACTACCATGACTCCTCCGGGATGTTGTCCTGTAGTTCTCTTTATTCCAGTACACCCTTTTGTAAGTCTCTCTATTTCAGCCTGAGGCAGTACCATATTCTTCTCTGCTATGTACTTTTTAACATACCCATAAGCGGTTTTTTCTGCTATAGTACCTATAGTTCCTGCTCTAAATACGTGATCTTTTCCAAATAAAACTTCCGTATACTTATGTACTACAGGTTGATATTCACCTGAAAAGTTCAAATCTATATCTGGTTCTTTATCCCCTGCAAATCCCAAAAAAGTTTCAAAAGGTATATCATGACCGTCCTTCATAAGTTTTTCACCACAATCAGGACAACTTTTATCGGGCAGATCTGCTCCAGATCCTATGGAACCATCTGTAAAAAACTCACTGTATTTACAATTTGGACACACATAATGAGGTGGAAGTCCGTTAACTTCTGTAATGTTAGACATAGTTGCCACAAAAGAAGATCCCACAGAACCTCTGGAACCTACCAGGTATCCGTCATTGTAAGATTTTTCCACTAATTTCTGTGCAATAAGATAGAGTACAGCATATCCATTGTTTATTATGGAATTCAACTCTTTATCCAATCTCTCCTGTACAATCTCTGGCAGATTATCCCCATATATAGAATGCACTTTTTTAAGAGTCATATTTTTAATTTCTTCTTCTGCTCCTTCTATTTTCGGAGGAAAAGTTTCATCAGGTATAGGTTTTACCTCTTCTATCATATCTGCAATCTTATTAGTATTTTCAATCACAACTTCTCTTGCTTTTTTTTCACCTAAATATTCAAATTCGAAAAGCATCTCCTCTGTGGTTCTAAAATAGAGAGGGGGCTGATTATCTGCATCTGAGTATCCCTGGCCTGCCATTATTATACGTCTAAATATTTCATCTTTAGGATCCATAAAGTGTACATCTCCTGTAGCTATTACAGGGATATTATTAATAACGCCAAGGTCACATATCCTTCTATTTATGTCTTTTAATTGTTCTATATCTTTTACCAGGCCATTTCTTACCATAAATAAATTATTTTCTACAGGTTGTATTTCCAAATAATCGTAAAAGTCCAGTATGTCCTTTAACTCACTGTCACTTTTGCCTCCAAGAACCTCTCTATACACTTGACCTGCTTCACAGGCTCCCCCTATTATAAGACCCTCTCTATGTTTTATAATAATGCTTTTAGGCATTCGGGGTTTTTTAAAAAAATAATTTAAATTAGACTTGGATACCATCTTATATAAATTTTTAAGTCCTATCTGATTTTTAACCAATATTATAAGGTGGTACATAGGCTGTTTTTTAACATCTATATTACTCAAAAATTCTTTATTTAAATCTCCAAGGCTCAAAATATTCTTTTCTTTGAGCATTTTAAAACATCTTAAAAGTATTTCACAAGTAGCTCCCGCATCATCTACAGCTCTATGATGATTTTCTAAAGATATATCTAAATGTTTTGCAACTACATTTAATTTAAACCTTTTAAGCTCTGGAAATAAAAATTTACAGAGAGGTATGGTATCCATAACTGGATTTTTAAATTTTAAATTTAACTCCATGCAGTTCTTTTTTATAAATCCCACATCAAAATTAGCATTATGAGCTACCACTACAGAATTGTCTATAAATTCCATAAATTTAGGCAGAATATACTTTATACTTTCACAATTTTGTACCATTTCATCTGTGATACCGGTAAGTTGTGTAATAGTTAGTGGTATTGGCCTTTCTGGATTTACAAACTCACTAAATTTACCTACTACTTTTCCTTCTTTTATTTTAATGGCACCTATTTCTATTATATTATCATTTGTCATAGAGAAACCTGTAGTTTCAATATCAAAAATTACAAAAGTATCATCTAATGTTTTTTCATCTCCATTTATAGCAATAGGAATACCATCATCCACCATATATGCTTCTATACCATATATAACTTTAATGTTGTTCTTTTTAGCCGCTTCCATAGCTTCCGGGAATGCCTGAACTACACCGTGATCAGTTATTGCAATAGCCTTATGTCCCCACAAAGCCGCTCTTTTAATAAGATCTGATGCAGAACTAACTGCATCCATAGCACTCATTTGAGTATGCAGATGAAGTTCCACTCTTTTTTCTTCTGCAGTATCTATTTTTTCTTCTTTATGAATTTTTACTATATCCTTAGCCATTATAACTAATTCTCTTGCATAAATATCATTTATAGCTTCCCCTTTTACCATACAATAGAGTCCTTCTTTTATTTCCTCTATTATTCTATCTACATCTTTAGGTCTTGGAAAAAACTTAACTGTAATAGAACTTGTATAGTCAGTTATATAAAAAGTAATTATTTTTCTTCCCGTCTTAGTTTCTATAATTTCTTTTTTAAATATGTCTCCTTTTATTATAACTGTCTTAGATATATCAGTTATACTTACAATTTCCACAGGAACTCCGCTTATGGCTTTTCCTATAATTACAGGGTTTCTTTCAGAACAATTTTCTTTTCTATCTACCTTATGTTCTTCAATTTTTTTTGCTGCAGAAGATATACCACTGGATTTTCTAAACTTTTCATCCCTATATTTAAAAATATTTTCTATATATTTTTTTTCTTCTCTTTCACTTTTCTCCAGATAATCTTTAATGTTCAGCGCCTTATCATAGTTTACAACTACAGAACATTCAACTCCAAATAAATCCCTTATAGTTCTACACATAAGTTTTTCTATATTTTTATTTTTAAGTAAATTACATATAAATTCATTTCCGGTAGAAATTTTAAGCAAGTCTCCTTCTACTTTCTTAGAACACTTTTCTAAAAATTCTCTGCATACAGGAATATATGAAGCCATTATGCCTGTAAGTTCAATCCAGTGAACCTCACTTATATCTTTTAAGCACACATTAGATATATCCTTATACCATATAAGTTCTATACTGCAAAAGCCTCCCAATTTTTTATTAATTATATCCCGTATTTTACTTTGTATACGAGAATCCAAGCTTTCTTGTGACTTCAATACTACTTTTAATTTATTACTCTTTTTAAGATACTGTATTTTTAAAAGTTTTATACTTTCTGTCATGGTATTACTGTCTAAATCCAAATCCTCTTGCAGCATCTTTACAATATCCACACCCATTCTTTACCTCCTTAACCTATCAAGTGATTCAGAGGTTCAGGTGGAGTTTGCTTATAAGGAATACTTTCTCCATCTGAGCCCTAGAAGAACTTATCCAGAGGCGTTAGCCACGCTCTTATCCTCCACTTTTGAAGAAGATGGGGGTTAGCGATGGTAGCCTTCGGATAACTCCAAAAGATGGTATATGAGAGCGAATTTTTAAACAATACATATTTAAAAAATCAAATATTTTTCACTTCTTCTATAAGTGCATCCACTAAATTCTCCTCTTTCACCTTTCTCAATATTTTTCCTTTTTTAAATATAAGTCCTTCTCCCATGCCTCCTGCTATGCCAATATCTGCTTCCTTTGCTTCTCCTGGTCCGTTTACCACACATCCCATAACAGCTACTTTTATGTTTTTATCTACATTAGAAAGTTTTTTCTCTACTTCTTCAGCTATCTTAATCAAATCAATTTTTGTTCTCCCACAGGTAGGACAGGATATAAATTCTATTCCCTCTTTCAAATGTCCGCATGCTTTTAATATTTCTCTGCCCACTCTAACTTCTTCTACAGGATTTCCCGTAAGAGAAACTCTTATAGTATCTCCTATTCCCTCCATCAAAAGAGTTCCTATGCCTATACTGGATTTTATAGTACCCCTCCACAAAGTTCCTGCTTCTGTTACTCCAAGATGAAGTGGACAACCTACTACTTTAGATATTTGCCTGTAACTTTGTACCATGTCGTTTACATTTGAAGATTTTATAGATATAACTATATTATAAAATCCCATATCCTCTAATATGTTAACATGCTCTAGAGCACTTTCCACCAGTGCTTCAGCACATACCCTGCCATATTTATTTAAAATATCTTTTTTTAAGGAACCTGAATTAACCCCTATTCTAATTGGAACATTTCTCTCTTCTGCTGATTTTACCACCATCTTTACTTTATCTATATTCCCAATGTTTCCCGGATTTATTCTGAGAGCTGACACTCCATTTTCTATGGACTTAAGAGCCAGTTTATAATCAAAATGTATATCTGCCACTAGTGGTATAGACACTTCTTTTAAAATAGTTTTTAAAGCATCACATGCTTCCATATCCGGTACTGCACATCTTACTATATCACATCCTGCCTTCTCGAGCTTATGTATTTGTTCTATGGTAGCCTTTGTATTTTTTGTATCCGTATTAGTCATAGATTGCACGGCTATAGGAGCATTACCTCCTATAGCCACTTTTCCTACTCTTATTTCTCTAGTATTTGCCCTTTTCACCTTTTCACCTTCTTTAAAATATTAAAGTTTGGATAAAAACTAAAATTTTATAGGATAAAATATATCTTTTACAGTGACTAATACCATCAGAGCCATAAGTATAGCAAAACCCACATAGTTTATTATACCTACCTTGTTATCATCTACTTTCCTGCCTGTTACTATTTCAAATAAAAATAGCAATATATACCCTCCATCCAAAGCTGGAAATGGTATTATATTAAATATGGCAAGTTGTATACTTATGTAGGCTGAAAAGGCCAATAGACTCAATATACCTGCCTTTGCTGCTGCACCAGAAATTTTTATTATGGTCAAAGGTCCCCCTACATCATTCATGGATGCTTTTCCTTTAAACAATGTTTTAAAAAAACTAAATGTCTGTTTTATAAGTGACTTAGTTTCTATAACTCCATAAGACATGGATTGGGCCAGAGTAGGATTAGTTACCTGAGTACCTTCAATTCCCACAATATATCTATTTTCTTTTTCATCCTTTATGGGAGTTACATTTACTTGATTTGTTATTCCTTTACGTTCATAACTTATATTAATTGGATTTCCTGCAGTGGTATATATTTCTGTAACAAAATCCTCCCAGGTGGATATTTTTGAATCATTGACTTTAGTTATTTTATCTCCAGACTTAATTCCTGCCATAGCTGCCGGCCCATTAGAGATGGTTTTACTTACTACAGGAGAGAGATATCCTCTAGCAGAAGCTATAATAGAAAATAATATTATCCCCAATATAAAGTTCATTATAGGTCCTGCTGCTACAATACTAAGTTTTCTAACAGCACTTTTATTATTAAAGGCCCTTGGATCATCACTTTTTCCTTCATCACCAAGCATTTTAACATAACCTCCAATAGGAAGAAGTTTTATAAGATACTCAGTTTCTTTTCCCTTTATTCCAAAAAGCTTAGGTCCCATACCTATGGAAAACTCCTCTACCTTTACACCATTTAATTTTGCTAATATAAAATGTCCTAGTTCATGAATTATAATTAACACGCCAAAGGCTATTATAGCTAATATTATATACAAGTGATATTCCTCCTAATCATATTTCTTCTATTTACTAAATTTATCTTTTACATATTTCTTCACTTTTATTTCTATATGGAGTAAATCTTCTATAGTGTATGTATTAGAACAGGTAAATTTATTCATACACTCCTCCAATATATAACTTATATCTAAAAACTTAATCTTATTAAAAAGAAACAGTTCCACAGCTGCTTCATTGGCACAATTTAATATAGCTGGCATTGTACCTCCAATTTTTCCTGCATCATAGGCTAATTTAAGTGGCTTAAAGGTATCTATATCAGGTTTTTCAAAACTTAAATTTTTCATATTATAAAAATCAAGCCTATTTACTAAAGCTTCTCTTCTTTTAGCATAATTTAATGCATACTGTATTGGAAGTCTCATATCTGTACTGGAAAGTTGTGCCATAATACTTCCATCATTATATTCTACCATAGAGTGAACTATACTTTCAGGATGAATTACTACTTTTATTTTTTCATAAGGCATATCAAAAAGAAAATGCGCCTCTATAACTTCCAATCCTTTATTCATAAGAGTAGCAGAATCTATAGTAAGTTTTTTACCCATTCTCCAACTGGGATGATTTAATGCTTCTTTTACAGTAACATTAAAAAGTTGTTCTCTAGTCCTACCTCTAAAGGGTCCCCCGGAAGCAGTAAGATACAGCTTCTCTATATCCTGAAAATTATTCCCCTTAATACATTGAAAAATAGCACTATGCTCAGAATCCACAGGAAATATCTTTACTTTATTTTTTTTTGCTAATTTCGTAACTAACTCTCCTCCCACTACCAGTGTTTCCTTATTAGCTAATGCTATATCTTTACCTGATTCTATGGCCTTTATGGTAGGAACCAGTCCCACCATTCCAACTACAGAAGTAAGTACCATGTCAATATCTGGCAAAGCGACTATGGTATTTAACCCATCTATTCCAAATAATATTTTGGTATCTAAATTTTTATTACTACAATGATCCTTAAATTTTAAGTAAGCATTTCTTTCAGTTAATACCGCATAGGAAGGATTAAATTCATCTACTATATCTAAAAGTTTGTTTACACTACTATGTGAAGATACTGCTACAAGTTTAAAGTTCTCCTCATCCTTTCTCAATATGTCTAAAGCCTGAGTGCCTATAGAGCCGGTAACACCCAGTATAGAAATTTTTTTCATTGTAACAACTCCTTATTCTAAATACAACTACAAACCAAACATAATTTTAATATGATTAACTATACCATATTTATGTTATAAAATAAATAACCTTATCATTTACATATAATTTACAATATTTTATTATATTTTTAAAATAATGTGGGTTTACAAGCATAATAATTTAAAGACAAAAATGGAGATCTTCCATCTATATGGAAAATCTCCCTAAATAACAAATTTTAATATACATAAATAGCTGCAACAAACACTAGGTAATAGTATACTACAACTCCGGAAAAAAGTATGCTGTCAAATCTGTCTAAAATACCCCCATGCCCCGGTATTAAATTACCATAATCTTTCACCTTTGTATACCTTTTTATGGAAGAAGCAGCCAAGTCTCCGAATTGACAAAATACACCACTTAATATACCTAATATTATATAGTGATATAGAGGCATAGGTATTCCCATTATAATGGCAAAGCTCCCAAATAAACTACATGCTATGGCACTTCCAATAACTCCTCCAATAGCCCCTTCCACAGTTTTTTTAGGACTTACCTTAGGACAGAGCTTTTTTTTTCCAAAAAACTTGCCTGTATAATAAGCACAAGTATCACAGCACCATGCAGATATAACTATAAGCCATACCATATAATTCCCATATAACCCCTTATTTACCAAAGTTATCATACTGAAAAATAAGGCTATATATAAAAATCCAAATAAAGTGACAACTATATCCAAAAAATTATATTCTATATCTACAACCAGAATACATAAGAGCATAAAAATAGACACTATAATAGTAAAAAATAAAAATTTATAATTCACTTCTGTCTTTAAACTTATATAATAAATTATACATAGTAGATATCCTACTATATTTATTGGATTTAAATGCTTAGTTTTTGTTACTTTGTAAAATTCATACATTCCTACAAGAGAAATTATCATAATACCATATTTTAAATAAATACCACCTAAAAATAATATAAGAACAAAAGGTATTAATGTAACAGCTCCCAAATATCTATTATTCACTACTCCACCTCCATAATAAGGTATATAAAAATATCAACAGTCAAAAAACTATCAAGTGATTCAGAGGTTCAGATGAAGTTTGCTTATAAAAGAAATACTTTTCTTCATCTGAACTCCAGAACAACTTATCCAGGGGCATGGCAGTATTCATCCTTCACTTCTAAAAAGTTGGGAGTGTCAGCTAACTTTAGCCTTTGGATAAATATATTTTACTATTATACAGTTCCAAATCTTCTATCCCTATTTTGATAATCCAAAATGGCTTTATGAAGGTGCCAAACTTTAAAGTCCGGCCAATTTATATCAGAATACCAAAATTCAGAATATGCACACTGCCATAAAAGAAAATTACTTAAACGTTGTTCTCCGCTGGGTCTTATTATCAAATCAGGATCGGGCATATTTTTTGTATACAAATACCCAGATAAAGTATCTTCAGTTATATTATCTTTACTGATTTTTCCTGACTTTATATCCTCATACATAAGTTTAAATGCTCTAACTATTTCATCTCTTCCGCCATAGTTTAGTGCCAGATTTAAATTTAATCCTGTATTGTTTTTTGTATTTTTATTAGATGTAATCAACTCTTTTTCACACAAAGAAGGTAACTTATGTATATTACCTATATAATTTATTACAACATTATTGTCATTTAACTCTTTAAATTCTCTTCTTAAATATTCCACTAAGAGATTCATAAGGGAACTAACTTCTTCTTTAGGTCTTTTCCAATTTTCTGTGGAAAAAGCATATAGAGTTAAATACTTAACTTTTAGATTACTACATTCTTTTACAATCTCCCTTATGGCCTCCACTCCTGCTTTATGTCCCATAACTCTTGGAAGATTTCTTTTCTTGGCCCATCTTCCATTTCCATCCATTATAATAGCTATATGTGATGGAATATTATTTAAATCAATATGTACCTTTTCATCTTCATTTTTTTTACTCTTATGAGAATTAAAGAACTTTAACATGAATATATCTCCATTCATTAAAATTTATATTTAATAAAAACCTGCAAATTGGCAGGTTTTAAAATCTAATTATAATGACATAATCTCCTTTTCTTTCTTTTCAAGTATTGCATCTATATTCTTTATAAAAATGTCAGTTTTTTTCTGTATTTGTTCCTCACCTTTTTTAATTTCGTCCTCGGAAATATCATTTTTCTTTTTTAAAGCTTTAAATTTATCGTTACATTCTCTTCTTATTCCCCTTATAGCCACTTTTGAATCTTCGCCGGTTTTTTTTATGTTCTTAACTATATTTTTTCTCGTTTCCTCTGTAAGCTCAGGTATTATAAGTCTTATTATCTCTCCATCATTTGATGGATTTATACCAAGGTCAGATTTCAATATTGCTTTTTCTATAGATTTCAGTGCACTTTTATCCCATGGTTGTATGGCAAGTATTCTAGCCTCAGGAATAGATATGCCTGCTAATTGACTTATAGGTGTCATTGCACCATAATACTCCACTTCTATTTTATCTAATATGGCAGGATTAGCTCTTCCTGCTTTCATAGAAGCTAGTTCTTTTACTAAAACATCTACAGTCTTATTCATCTTTTCATCTGCCTTATTTAAAATATCCTTAATCATAAAAAAATACCTCCTTATTTCTATTCTTTACAAACAAGTGTACCAATTTTTTCCCCAAGAACAATTTTACTTATGTTCTCCGGTTTATCAAGCCCAAACACTAAAATAGGTATGTCGTTATCCATACAAAGCGATGTAGCTGTAGAATCCATAACCTGAAGTCCCTTTTCAAGTACTTCAATATAAGTTAATTTGTCAAATTTTTTAGCATCACTATATTTATAAGGGTCCTTATCGTAAACACCATCTACTTTTTTGGCAAGCAATATAATTTCTGCTTCTATTTCCGCTGCCCTGAGAGATGCAGTGGTATCCGTGGAAAAATAAGGGTTTCCTGTACCTGCTGCAAATATTACTACCCTGTTCTTTTCCAGATGTCTCATAGCTCTTCTTCTTATAAAGGGTTCTGCCACTTCTTTCATTTCAATGGCCGTCTGTACTCTTGTGTTTATTCCCAGATCTTCAAGTGAATCCTGAAGTGCCAAAGCATTTATACATGTAGCAAGCATTCCCATATAATCTGCTGTGGTCCTATCCATTCCCTTGCCGCTTCTTCCTCTCCATATATTTCCTCCACCAACTACAATTCCTACTGACACTCCCATTGATATCAACTTCTTTATTTCAGTGGCTATACTTTTTGTTATATCGAAATCTATTCCATATCCAACATCCCCTGAAAGAGCTTCTCCTGAAAGTTTCAGCATTACTCTCTTGTATATAGGATTACACATTATATTATACCTCCAAACTATAGTAAAGTGAAACCACAATAAAAAAATATTTTTTAGCACCCCAAAAAAGAGAACACGCAGTGTCCTCTTTTAAGTTACTATTTACCCTCTATCTGCTTTCTAACCTCTTCAGCAAAATCTTCCTCTTTTTTCTCTATACCTTCACCTTTTTCAAATCTTATGAAATTAGATATTTTTATAGGTGCTCCCACTTCTTTTGACTTGCTCTTTAAATATTTGTCAATAGTTAAATCAGAGTCTTTTACCCATAGTTGTTCAATTAAACAATTCTCTTTATAATATTTTTGAACTCTACCAATAACTATTTTTTCAGCAATTTTTTCAGGCTTACCTTCATTTAATGCTTGAACTTTAAATATTTCTTTTTCTTTATCCAAAGTAGCACTGTCTACTGTATCCTTACTTAAAAACAGCGGATTAGTTGCAGCAACCTGCATAGCTACATCTTTTGCAACTTCTTTTAAAATTTCACTTTCTTTTTCACATTCAAGTTTAACAAGAACTCCTATTCTTCCGCCGCCATGTATATAACTTTCAATTAAACCCTTTGAAACAGCCAATCTCTCAAATCTTCTTATTGCCATATTTTCTCCAAGTTTTGAAATTAAATTTACTAATGTTTCGCTTACAGTTTTACTATCATCTGATATATACTTTTCCTCACTTAATTCCTCTACTGTAGTAGACTCAGATAAAGAAATCTGTTTTGCTAAATTATCTACAAAATTTACGAAATCTGCATTTACCGCTACAAAATCTGTTTCACAATTTACTTCTACTATGGAAGCAACCTTCCCATCTTCTGAAATATACGTCTTAACTAATCCCTCAGAAGCTATTCTGCCAGATTTTTTAGCTGCAGCTGCCAATCCTTTTTCTCTTAATATTTCAATAGCCTTCTCTGAATCTCCGCCTGCTTCATTTAAAGCTTTCTTGCAGTCCATCATCCCTGCTCCAGTTCTTTCTCTAAGTTCCTTTACCATCTGTGCAGTTATCATAAATATATCCGTCATGTAATGTAAGACTTTTAAAAATCTTACATTTACTTCCCTGTTCATAGTATTTTAAAGCTGTGCTTTCTATTGGTCCCGTACTCCCAGGGCTTAAATTCGGATGCATAACACCCTACCTGGCAATTATAAAAATTACCAACAACGGCTTTTCAACTCCTCTCCTAACTTGTATTTGACCCTAATATATAATGCTTCTATAAGTTAAACTACTCCTCAGCTAATTGTTCACCTTGTCTTCCTTCAATTACTGCATCTGCCACTTTAGATGTAATTAATTTTACTGCCCTTATTGCATCATCATTGCCAGGTATAACATAATCAACTTCATCCGGATCACAGTTTGTATCTACTATAGCAACTACTGGAATGCCCAAAATTTTAGCTTCTGAAATAGCATTTTTTTCCTTTCTTGGATCAACTACGAATAATGCACCTACATTTTCTGCATTCATAGCCTTGATTCCACCTAAATTTCTTTCCAACTTTTGTTTTTCATTTCTTAACTTTATAACTTCTTTTTTTGAAAGAACTTCAAACGTTCCATCTTCTTCCATTTTTTCTAATTCTTCTAACTTCCCGATTCTATTCCTTATAGTTAAGAAATTGGTAAGCATACCTCCAAGCCATCTATTATTCACATAATGCATATTGCTTCTCTTAGCCTCTTCTTTAATAGCTTCCTGTGCCTGCTTCTTGGTACCTATAAATAATATGTCCTTTCCCTCAGATGCAATTTTCTTCACAAATTCATAAGCTTCTTCAATTTTTCTTACTGTCTTTTGTAAATCTATTATATAGATTCCATTTCTTTCAGTAAAAATGTATGAAGCCATTTTAGGATTCCATCTTCTAGTCTGATGACCAAAATGAACACCAGATTCTAATAATTGTTTCATTGAAATAATTGACATTATATTTCCCTCCTAGGTTTTTCCTCCATTATCTTCATATTTATAAATCAACCCACAGGGCACCTACTTATAAATTGGATAATGTGTGTATTTTAATACCTTATGTAGTATACCACATGGTATACATCTATTCAATAAAAATTACAATATTTAACCACGATAAAATTATTTTATCCGAATACGGCAATTAACCGATACTTCCATATTGTTTAAAGTGGAACATAAGCAGGTCTATACGCCTGGATAATTTCTTCCCCTAAAGATAGTATTCTAAGTGCTAAAGATACTAAGAATACTGTTAATAAGATTCAGAGAGCAACATTTCTCATAGGCAAACTTTCCCCAGACCCCTGAATCACTTGATCTTTTTCAATTCATCTAACAATTTATCATTTAATATTTTGATATGAGTTCCCTTCATTCCAAGGGATCTAGATTCTATTACCCCTGCACTCTCAAACTTTCTAAGTGCATTAACTATTACAGATCTGGTTATTCCAACCTTATCTGCTATTTTAGATGCTACAAGCAATCCTTCTTTTCCATCTAACTCATTAAATATATGTTCTACAGCTTCTAACTCAGAATAAGATAATGTTCCAATTGCCAGTTGGACTACAGCTTTTTTTCTAGCTTCTTCTTCAATCTCATCATTTTTAGACTTTAATATTTCAAGACCTACTATGGTCGCACTATACTCTCCCAGAACTAAATCTTCATCTGTAAACTTTTCTCCGAAACTAGCAAGTAATAGAGTACCTAATCTTTCCCTATTCCCTATTATAGGAACTATAGTTGTAACCTTATCCTCCAAATCACAAGGAGTTCCATCTTCAAAAACACAAATTCCATGATTTGATAAGTTCGGAAGGGTTTCATGAGCATTTAACAATTTATTATTGTACTGTTCTGGAAATCTCATTTCACTTATTATCTTATTCTTTACTGTACTACATTCAAAACCATCTGGAAAATTATACCCTAATACTTTTCCTTTCCTGCTTATAACATAGACATTACAGCCTAAAACTTCACTCAATATTTTACATATATCGTCAAAAACTACCGGTTCTACCCCTGATTTTTGTAATATCTTATTGAGTTTTCTTGTTTTATCTAATAATGTTGACATTTATATCCTCCTTATTGCCACTAGAATTTATTTAATATACCTAAATGATTAATCAATTAAAACCTTACTTAAAAATATTTAAAAAATGTATATTTTGTTAATACTGATAAAAAGAATTTTTTAAACCATAGTGCTAATAATTTTGACTTTTTAAAATATTTAGAATTATATTTTATCCATTAATTATGATAACATAATAATTATTATAATTCAACTATGATTTATTGACATATACCGGTTAGAAGTTTAAAAACCCTGGAAAATTATTTAAACATTCACCAAGGTTTTTACATAATTTTTATAAGGAACACTTTTTTATAAAATATATTATTTATTATCTTCTAATTCTTTGTAATCTTTGTGTTTACATTCTGAATTAGAACACTCTAAATAATTTCCTTTTGCTTTACTATATTTCTTAACCATATAACTGTGACACAAAGGACACTGCTCATTTGTGGGTTCCAGCCAACTTACAAAATCACAATCCGGATAAGAACTACATCCATAAAATTTTCTACCTTTTCTGCTTTTCTTTACTAAAATCTTCTCTCCACATTTAGGACACTTAACATCCAGTTCTTCTACTATAGGTTTTGTATTTTTACACTCCGGATAACCTGGACATGCTAGGAAATCTCCAAATCTCCCATGCTTTATAACCATATTTCTTCCACATTTGTCACACTTTATATCCGTAACTTTATCTTCTATGGTAATTCTTGCAACTTCTTTTTCTGCTATCTCAATAGCTTTTTTTAAAGGTTCATAAAATTTCCCTACTACTTTAGTCCAGTTATCCTTTCCTTCTTCAATATTATCTAGTTTAGATTCTATTTCAGCAGTAAATTCCACATCTACTACCTGTTTAAAATATTCACTAACTATATTATTTACTATATCTCCAAGTTCTGTTGGAATCAGAGTCTTCTTTTCCCTTTGTATATATTTTCTATCTAGAAGAGTAGATAAAATAGGAGCATAGGTGCTAGGTCTACCTATACCATTTTCTTCAAGAGTTTTTACCAAGGATGCTTCTGAAAATCTAGCCGGCGGCTGTGTAAAATGTTGTTTTCCATCTATGGATTTTTTTAATAGAAGTTCTCCTTCTTCTAATTTTGGTAGGACTATATCTAATTTTTCTTCCTCTGTTACATACTGATATACTTTCATAAACCCGTAAAAACTTATCTTAGAACCTCCAACTCTTAATCCATAATTATTATTAACTATATCTATAGATGTAACATCAATTTTTGCAGAAGCCATTTGGCTGGCCACAAATCTGTCCCATATCAATTTATATACCTTATACTGATCTGGTTTTAAATCTGCCTTGGCTTTATCTGGTGTTATCTCTATATTAGTAGGTCTTATGGCCTCATGAGCATCCTGTATATTTTTTTTACTTTTAAAATTCCTAGGCTTGGATTCAACATATTCCTTTCCAAACTGATTTACTATAAAATCTCTACAGACTTGTTGGGCTTCTTTAGAAATTCTTACAGAATCAGTTCTCATATAAGTTATAAGCCCTATAGTTCCATGGCCTTTTATGTCCACTCCTTCATAAAGCTGTTGTGCTATGGACATAGTTCTCTTTGTGGAAAAATTCAATTTTTTATATGCATCTTGCTGAAGAGTACTTGTAATAAATGGAGGAAGAGGATTTTTATTTTTAGAAGTATTTTTAATGGATTTTACAATGAAGTCCCCACTTTCCAGCTCCTTAATGATCTTATCCACTTCATCTTTATTAGAAATTTCAATCTTTTTTTTATTTAAAGTAGTAAGTCTTACATTAAAACATTTGCTTTCGTCCTTCTTATGAAGCATACATTCTATAGTCCAATATTCTTCAGGTGCAAAACTTAGTATCTTCTTTTCTCTCTCACATATCAACTTAAGTGCTACAGATTGTACTCTACCTGCACTTAATCCCCATTTAACTTTTCTCCAGAGTATTGGACTTATTTTATATCCCACTAATCTATCCAATATTCTTCTAGCCTGTTGAGCATTAACCAAATTTATATTTATTTCTCTTGCAGATTTTATAGAATTTTTTACAGCATTTTTAGTAATCTCATGAAATTCTATTCTACACTTTTCATTCTCATCTAACTTCAGAACATGAGATAAGTGCCATGAAATAGCCTCTCCCTCTCTATCTGGGTCTGTAGCTAAATATATTTTTTCACTCTTTTTTGCCTGTTTTCTGAGTTTATCTAATATTTCTCCTTTTCCTCTTATAGTTATATATTTAGGATTATACTCATTATCTATATCAACTCCCAATTGACTCTTGGGAAGATCTCTAACATGGCCCATTGAAGCTTCTACTACATAATTCTTGCCTAAATATTTTCCTATGGTCTTAGCTTTTGCCGGTGATTCAACTATAACTAATTTTTGTCCCATTTTATGCTCTGGTTATCGTAAAAATCTAATCCAGAGTACTGCACCCCCTTATTTTACCCATTAATATTTATCCTAAGGCTGCAATTAACTAACACCCCCAGTTTCCTCAAAATGTGGAATGGGCACTGCTATGCCTTTAGATAAGTGTTTCTAAGGGCCAGATGGAAAAAAGCATTTCTTAATGAGCAAACTCCACCTAAACCTCTGAATCACTTTATAGTCTCTTTAATTAACTAAATATTATTCTTCATTTAAATAAATATACCTTAATCCATAATACTTTTACTACTTTCAATTTTTACATAATAGTTACCAGAAAGACATATTATTTTATTTTTTAACTGCAATTCAAATAATAACTCATATAATTGTTTTATGTCAATATTAGTAATCCTACATATTTCATCTATATTCCTAGGAATTTGTCCTATAATTTTAAGTATTTTTTCCTCTTTATCATTTAATATATCCTCTTTTTTATAATTTTTATTCATATAAGACAGCGATAATAATTGAAATAAATCCTGCAGACATGTAAACACATGAGCTCCATCTCTTATAAGCTTATTTGTTCCCCTACTTTTAGAGGAAAATACAGAACCCGGTACCGCCATCACATCCTTACCCTGTTCTAATGCACAGCCGGCCGTTATTAAAGCTCCGCTTTTGTCTCCTGCCTCCACAATGATTATAACATCACTAAGCCCACTTATAATTCTATTTCTTAAAGGAAAATTATAAGCATAGGGTCTTGTTTTAGGGATAAATTCAGACAATACACAACCCTTCTGTAAAATATCTTCATATAATTTTTTATTTTTCGAAGGATATATTACATCTACTCCTGATCCAAGTACTCCACAGGTATATCCTCCACTTTCTATGGAAGTTCTATGAGCACAGCTGTCAATTCCTCTTGCCATACCACTTATTACATTGATATTATTTATAGAGACTTCTTTGCTTATTAATGAGGTTATATTCTCTCCATAAAAACTACAATCCCTAGCACCCACCAATGCAACATTTAAATTGTTATTTAAATTCTTAATATTCCCTTTATAAAATAAAACTGGTGGAGAATCATCATAATTTTTTAACCTTTCTGGGTAATCTTCTTCATAAAAATTTACAGTTTTAATACCTTCCTTAAGACAATATTCCATTAGATTTTGTAATTTTTCCGTATTCCATGCTTTTTTTAATTCCATATATATTTTGTCATTTTTCTTAACAGAATATATATAATTATTATCATAAATATTTTTCTCATATATTTCCTGTATATTAGAAAACCTATTTATAATATTGATTTTTATTTTATTAGACATCCGCACAGAAGCAAACCACAGATCATATATATTCATATATTATTCACATCCTCCATGTATAATTATGTAAAAATTATGCTCACAATTCAAATATTTTATTCTTAAATAATAAAATATCAGCTTAAGTTTACACAGGAAGTTTTTATATGTTATATTAACTATTAAATAACAAATTTTATTGAGGAGATTAAATATGAATAAATTATTATTTGGAATATCAGGACTTCCTCTTGGAGATGGTAACACTAAGTTCAATTATTCCTCTGCCATAGATTATCTGGCTTCCTTGGGCCTTGATGCCATGGAACTGCCTTTTGTTCGTTCTATAAATGTAACGGATAAAAATAAAGATTCCATATTAAATAAAAAAATAGAGCATAATTTTTATCTCTCAGCTCACGGGTCATATTTCATAAATTTAAATGCGGATGAGGAAAAAAAACAGCTGAAATCGCTAGAAAGAATTATAAAAGGTGCTTCTGCACTATCTAAAATTCAAGGAAGAAGCTTGGTATTTCACCCTGGATTTTATTTAAAAGATTCTAAAGAAGATACTTATGATACCATAAAAGAAAATTTACTTAAACTTCCCCATGAAAATGTAGACTATCGTCTGGAAACCACCGGTAAAGGCAGCCAATTTGGAAGTTTAGAAGAATTAGTTTTTCTATGCCTAGAAGTACCTTCCTGTAAACTTTGCATAGATTTTGCCCATATTCATGCTAGATATAATGGTGCATTAAAAAATTATGATGATTTTAAACAGATTCTCCAATATGTAGAAGAAAAACTTGGACAGGAAGCTTTAAATGATATGCATATACATATATCTGGTATTCGTTATAGTGAAAAAGGGGAGAGGAATCATCTACCATTTCTTGAAAGTGATTTCAATTATGTAGAATGTTTAAGAAGTCTAAAAAAATTCGAAGCAAAAGGATGTATAATCTGTGAAAGCCCTATGCTTGAAAAGGACGCTTTGATGCTAAAAAACACATATGAAAAATTATAATATTTTTTATATCTAGAAGATTAAAATGGTAAGTTATTGTCAAGAATTAGCCAGAGGTGATAACATAAAATGGCTATTAAAATAAATACAGCTTCTTTTTTAGGTATAGAGGGAAATATTATATCAGTTGAAGTAGATGTAAAAAGGGGATTTCCATCTTTTAATATAGTGGGTCTTGCAGATACTTCAGTAAAAGAATCCAAAGAAAGGGTAAGGACCTCTATTATAAATTCTGGATTTGAATTTCCTGTAAAAAAGATAACAGTTAATCTAGCTCCTGCAGACATAAAAAAAGTAGGTTCTCTATTTGATTTACCTATAGCCCTTGGAATATTAATTGCCACAAATCAAATAGATTTTCATGATTCACAAAAATTTTTAATAATGGGGGAGCTCTCCCTATGCGGAGACTTGAATAAGATAAGAGGGGTACTTCCAATAACAATGGAAGGTATAAAAAATAATATAATAAATTTTATAGTTCCTATAAATAATGCAGAAGAATGTTCTTCAATAAAAGGGAGTAATTGTTATGCCTTTAGAAATCTAAAGGAAGTAGTCTATTTTATAGAAAACAGAGAGCTGCTTCCCTATAACTATAAAAAAATACATTCTAAAAAACAATTTTTACCTGATTTCTCAGATGTATTAGGACAGGAAAGTTGTAAACGGGCTATGGAAATTGCCGCTGCTGGAAATCACAATATACTTATCTCAGGTGCTCCTGGATCAGGAAAGACCATGCTGGCTAAAAGAATGCCTTCCATATTACCTGATCTAAGCTATAAGGAGGCCTTAGAAGTTACTAAAATATATAGTGTAAGTGGAAATTTACCACAAAAAGAAGGGTTGCTTAAAACTCCTCCCTTTAGGAGTCCTCATCACACAAGCACTCCTGTTTCTCTAGTAGGAGGAGGAAAAAATCTAATGCCTGGTGAAATATCTCTAGCCCACAATGGAATACTGTTTTTAGATGAAATATTAGAATTTAAAAAAAATGTATTGGAAGCTTTAAGACAGCCCTTAGAAGATAAGAAAATAACCATAAGCAGATCTTCTGGTACCGTTACTTTTCCATGCAATTTCATAACTATTTTAGCCACTAATCTATGTCCCTGCGGAAATTTTTCTTCCAATAGGCCTTGTACTTGTACTGAACATGAGAAAAAAAGATACATATCAAAATTATCTAGACCTTTTTTAGATAGAATAGATCTATTTACATATGTAAATCCCATTGATTTTAAGTATATTGAAAATTATTCTAAAGGAGAAAGTTCCATAAATATAAAAAAAAGGGTAGAAAATGCCCGAGATATCCAAAAAGAAAGATTTAAAAAAGAAAATATATACTATAATTCAGATATGAACATCTCACTTATAAGAAAATACTGTAAACTTAATAAAAAATCCATAGAGTTGATAAAAAAAATTTATATCAAATATAATTTAACCACTAGAGCTTATAGTAAAATACTAAAAATATCTAGAACCATAGCTGATTTAAATGATTGTGAACAAATAAAGGAAATTCATATAAAAGAAGCCCTATACTATAGAAAATTTATAAATAATGATTTTTTATAAGTAAAATCCACTAAAGCTTATAGAAATTTCTGAAAAAATCTTTATTTTATTTTACAATAACTGTATAATAACAATAACTGTATAATATATGTAATAAAAGTTATTTAATACAAATTTTATAGAAATAGGGTGGTTTTATGTATTTTACATTTGTAATCCTAGGGTTAATATTCGGAATTGTATTGTTTCTAATTGGAATAAGAACTAATAACATGGATATTATAAGCATTGGAAGCGTAATTTCTATATTTTTCTTATTAATTTGCATAAATATATACATACCTAATCTAATACATAATTTAAATTCTAGTGCAATTAGAATCAAATGATTTAGAAGTTTACCGAATAAAAAATAATAGGGGAATAATGCAAATTTTTATTACAAATGATATAATAATAAAAAAGGTTGGAAATGAAAGGGGAAAATTTATGCATTCTTTTAACAAGGATATAGGTTCCCTGGGCGAAGATATTGCTAAAAATTATTTAAATCAAATAGGATATACTGTACTTGAAAGAAACTTCCGATGTAAAGTAGGTGAAATAGACATTATAGGAAAAGATGGTGATTATATTTGCTTTATAGAAGTTAAGTCTCGCTATGGAAAATTATATGGAAACCCCTGTGAATCTGTAAATTATCCTAAACGCCTTAAAATCTACAAAGCAGCTAATATATATATGCTGAGAAAGAAATTATTTAAATTTAATTTCAGATTTGACGTAATAGAAATTATATTTAATACTTATAATGATGTTCCATCTATAAAACTTATTAAAGATGCTTTTCAAATATAACTTTATATGTTTTATCTTATACTATATTTCTTAAAAAACTCAATCTATGTATTTTACAGGTGCCGTACTTCTTTATGGCACCAATATGTTCCTTGGTTCCATAACCTGAATTACTCTGAAAATTATATTCAGTATAAACCTTTGAATACTCTCTCATGAGTTCATCCCTATAGACTTTAGCTATAATAGAAGCTGATGCTATACTTACACTTTTTGAATCCCCTTTTATTACAAATTCATTACGAACTGGTAAATTCTTAACAGCATACCCATCAGATAAAACCAACTCTACAGGTAATTTCAAACCCAGTACAGCTTTTCTTAAAACTTCATTATTACACCAGGAAATTCCCCTCTTATCTATTTCTTTGTTATTTATAACTGCAATACTATAGCTTAAAGCCTTTTCCTTTATAGTCTGTGATAGTTCATATCTAGCCTTTTGAGTAAGTTTTTTAGAATCTTTTACACCTAAAATTAACTTTTTATCTTCCACATAATTCAAATTAAGTATAACTGCAGCTGCAACTATGGGACCTGCTAAAGGTCCTCTTCCTACTTCATCTGTTCCAGCTACATATATATAATTCCCAAAATATTTATCAAAATTGTACATTTGTCTTACTCTTTCAATTTCTTTTTTTTGATTCAAAAGAAATTTATAAAAATTCAAATATAATCCATTGACATTTTTTCTCTTATCCGCCTTTAGTCTTTTTAAAATCTTTATAAATATATTGTAATCTTCAAAGCTAAAATACTCTTTTTTTAAATTAGCAACTTCTCTTTTTATCTTTTCAAAATTAAATTTTTCTAAATCATCCCAGAATGTATTTTCTATTTCTTCAGTAAACCTATTTATATTTTCACTACTTTTATACATTACCATTACTCCTCAATAACTATGGTCTTTCTAAAGAAATAGGCCCTAATTTTCCTCCTCTGAATTCATCTAAAAGCATAATAGACACTCTATTATAGTTTATTTCTTTTCCAGATAATATAGCCCCTCTTTTTTTTGCTATATTATTCATATTCTCCAATGGCTCTTCACTTAACTCATCTAATTTATATCTATTTATTACTCTATCAGGATAATCCCTGCATAATACTTTAAGAAGCATTAATGCCAGATTTTCTATATCCATAATTTCATCCTTTATGGCACCGGTAAAAGCCAAATTTAATTGTGTTTCCTCACTTTCTAATTTGGGCCATAATATACCCGGTGTGTCCATAAGTTCTATTCCTAATTTAGTTTTAATCCACTGTTTACTTTTTGTGACTCCAGGCCTATCTCCTATTTTAGCTATACTACTTTTTGCCATTTTATTGATAAAGGAGGATTTCCCTACATTTGGTATCCCTACTACCATAGCCCTATCAACTATTTTGGCAACACCTTTTTTTTTCATTCTATTATGCTTTTCTTCTAATAATTCATTTAACATAGGCCTTATGCTCTTAAGGCCCTGACCTGTATTACAATTTACTGCTAAAACCCTCACATTATCTTCTAAAAGGTAACTTATCCACTGCTTGGTTATACTTTCTTCACTTAAATCACTTTTATTTAACAATATTATTCTAGGCTTGCTGCCACAGATACTCTCTATATCAGGATTTTTACTAGCTTTTATTATCCTGGCATCCCTTATTTCTACGACAACATCTACTAATTTTAAGTTCTCCTTTATTTCTCTTTTAGTCCTAGCCATATGTCCAGGAAACCAATTTATAGCCATATATTTCTTCTCCTCAATTTACAACTGAACTTAAGCTCCCCATCCTATTAAAAGGATATATTCTAAGGGCCGCCCTTCCCACTACCATTTTATAATCTACAAATCCCACATCGGAAAATCTACTGTCTCTGCTATTATTTCTATTATCCCCCATTACAAATACAGTGTTTTCAGGTACTGTAACCTCATCAAAATCACCTAACATAGGCTCTAATATATAAGATTCCTTCTTAAGTACATCATTTACATAAAGATTTCCATTTTCAATTTTTATCCTGTCTCCACCCACCCCAATTACTCTTTTAATAAATTTTTCTTTAGGATTCGCAGGGTATTTTATTACCACTATATCCCCAGTCTTTGGTGCTCTAAAATAATAACTTACTTTTTCCACAATTAAACGATCCTTATTGTTTAAAGTAGGATCCATAGAATGCCCATCTACACTTACCGTTTCAAATACAAAAGTTATAATTAAAAATGCAGCTATAATAGCTATCACTACAGATTTCCCAAGTTCTATTAATTCCTTCAACACACTTCTACACCACCTTAACATACAAAAGAGGGACTTTATAAAGCCCCTCTCTTATTTTAATATTTCTTTTACCTTAGCCGCTTTACCTACTCTATCTCTTAAATAATATAATTTGGCTCTTCTTACTTTACCTCTTCTTACTACTTGTATTTTTTCTATTATAGGAGCGTTAACAGGAAATGTTCTTTCAACACCTACACCATAAGCAACTCTTCTAACTGTGAAAGTTTCCCTCACACCACCATTTTGTCTTTTCAAAACTATGCCTTCAAAAACCTGTACTCTCTGTCTATTTCCTTCTTTAATTCTTACATGAACCTTCACTGTATCCCCTATGTTAAAATTAGGCAGATCAGTTCTTATATATTGTGATTCTATTTGCTTTATTATATCTAACATTGTGCATAACCTCCTAAACAATTATTAAACGTTCTTATCTTGTAATATTCATAGACAGAGGAACGCCCGTATGACACAAAAAAAATTTTATCACAACCATATTTTTTTTTCAATACATAATTTAAATCTATGATTATAACTTAAATTATAATAGGAACTATTTAATCAGTATATCCATTTTCATATAATTTTATTAGTTCCCTATCTTCTTTAGATAGCTCTATCCTTTCAAACAAATCCGGGCGTTTATTTTTAGTTAATATAAATGACTTTGCCCTTCTCCATTTCCTTATATTTTCATGATGACCAGATATGAGAACTTCAGGCACCCTATCTCCCCTGAAAAATTCTGGTCTTGTATATTGTGGATATTCAAGTACACCATTATAAAAAGATTCTTCAGTATAACTTTCAGTACTTGAAAGTACACCAGGTATCATTCTACATATACTATCCACAATAGGAATACAAGCCATTTCACCACCAGTCACTATAAAATCTCCAATAGATATTTCTAAGTCTATATATCTATAAACTCTTTCATCTATCCCTTCATAATGTCCGCATAAAAATATTAGTTCTTTTTCGCTTGAAAGTTTTTTTGCCATAGACTGGTCAAAAATTTTACCTCTAGGCCCTAAATACACTACATTACCCTTATTTTGAGTTTTTACACTATTTATACAATCCACAATAGGCTGGGCAGTCATTATCATTCCAGAACCACCCCCATAGGGATAATCATCTACTTTTCTATGTTTATTCTCGGTAAAATTCCTTATATTAAAAGTATTTATACTTAAAATATTTTTTTCAATAGCCCTTCCGATTATACTATAATTAAATACATGAAACATTTCTGGAAAAAGGGTTAATATATCTATTTTTACATCCATGTTTCCACCGGCTTTATAATTATTTCCTGTTTTTCTACATCTACTTTTAAAACTACGTTCTCTATGGCTGGAATTAAAAGTTCATTATCCCCTTTTATCCAATAAACATCATTACGATGTGTATGTATTACCTCTGATATTTTTCCATAAAAAACTCCTTCTTCATCTATTACTCTACATCCTACTATATCAACAATAAAATATCTTCCTTCTTCTAGTTTAACTGCATTTTCTCTGGATACTTCTAAATATTTGCCTTTATACTCCAGAGCTTTTTCTATAGAATCTATACCTTCTATTTTAAGAATAACCTTTTTAGACTGCAGCTTACATCCAGTTATATTTTTCAATATACCTTCTACATATACAGATTTTAGTTCCTTAAATCTATTAATATCATCGGTTAAAGGATATACCTTCAGTTCTCCTTTTAGTCCATGAGTATTTATTATTTGTCCTACCGTTATAAAATCTTTCATAGAAAATACCATCCTGTTTTATTTGTGAATTGCCACCAGCACAAGCAGTAGTGGCTTCATGATAGGTTTGATATTTAAATTTTAACCTTAACAGGGAGGATACTCTCCCTTTATCCCTCATAGTTTAAACTACAAAAGAAATACAGTTTAGATAATATAAGAGTTAGATAATCTAACTCTTATATTATCTCTACAACCACTCTTTTATTCTCTTTTATAGCCGCAGCTTTTACTACAGTTCTTATAGCCTTAGCTATTCTTCCCTGCTTTCCTATTACTTTTCCCATATCCTCTGGTGCAACTTTTAATTCAAGAATTATAGATTGCTCACCTGAAATTTCATTTACTTGAACCATATCTGGGTTATCCACTAGTGATTTAGCAATAATTTCCACTAATTCTTTCATTTAATACACCCCCAGTTAATTACTTACCAAGTTTATCCTTTAGACCTGCCTTATCAAAAAGCTTTTTTACAATGTCTGTTGGTTGAGCACCATTTTTTATCCATTTTACAGCTTTTTCTTCATCAAATTTGATGATAGTAGGCTCAGTTACAGGATTATAATATCCTATCTCTTCTACAAACCTTCCATCCCTTGGGGATCTTGAATCCGCTACAACAATTCTATAAAACGGAGCTTTCTTAGCACCCATTCTCCTTAATCTTATTTTTACTGCCATTAATATCACCTCCTTAGTAGTATCAAGCAATTGTTAGGTTCAGACGAAGTTTATCAAGAATGAAATATTCTTCCTCTAAACCTTTATTATATTTTAAAAAGGAAATTTACCAAATGTTCCCTTTTTAAAACCTTTTTTCATACCATTAAATTGTTTCATTGTTTTTTTGATCTTTTCAAAATCTTTAAGAAGTTTATTTACTGTCTGTATGTTAGTACCAGAGCCCGCGGCTATTCTTTTCTTTCGTGAAGAAGAGCCACTTACAATGGAAGGTTTCCTTCTCTCTTTTAATGTCATAGAATTAATTATGGCTTCAATCTTTACCATCTCTTTTTCTCCTCGGGAAAGATCTACTCCTTTTAATTCTTTCATATTTACTCCTGGAACCATTTCTATAAGTTTACTTATAGGCCCTAATTTTTTAGTTTGAGCCATCAGAGCTAAAAAGTCTTCAAAATTAAACTCCTTATTCAGCATCCTGTCTCCTAACTTCTTGGCCTCTTCCTCATCAATTGACTGTTGTGCTTTTTCTATAAGTGAAAGTACATCTCCCATACCTAGTATTCTAGAAGCCATTCTATCTGGATAGAATACTTCAAGATCATTCATTTTCTCTCCCATACCTACAAATTTTATAGGTTTGCCTGTAATAGCTCTTATGGAGAGAGCTGCCCCTCCTCTTGTATCCCCATCTAACTTTGTAAGTACAACCCCATTTATATTAAGCTGTTCATTAAAACTAGATGCCACATTAACAGCATCCTGACCAGTCATAGAATCCACTACCAAAAGTATTTCCTGTGGATTTATATTTTCTTTTATCTGTTTCAGTTCATCCATCAATTCTTCATCTATTTGAAGTCTACCTGCAGTATCTATTATGATTACATTTAACTTATTATCTTTAGCATAAGTCACTGCACCTTTACATATGTCTACAGCCTCTACTTTATCACCCATGGAAAATACAGGTATGTCAATTTGTTTTCCAACTATCTGCAGCTGTTTTATTGCTGCAGGCCTATATATATCACAGGCTACCAAAAGAGGTTTCTTATTCTTCTTTCTAAGCTGTAGTGCCAATTTTCCACACATAGTGGTTTTTCCTGATCCTTGGAGTCCCACTAGCATTATAATAGTTAATCCATCAGGAGAATATTCAATAGAACTTTCGCTGTTACCCATTAGAGAGGTAAGTTCTTCATTTACTATTTTTATAACCTGCTGTGCAGGAGTAAGACTCTTTAGCACTTCTTCTCCTAAACATTTTTCACTAACACTTTTAACAAAATTTCTTACTACTTTATAATTAACATCCGCCTCTAAAAGTGCTAGTTTTACTTCCCTCATAGCATCTTTTATATCTTTTTCAGAAAGTTTGCCTTTACCTCTAAGCTTTTTTAAAGTTTCCTGAAGCTTAGACGCTAATCCTTCAAAAGCCATGCTAATCCTCCTAAACTCAAATATTATTCATTATATAGTTTTTTATTTTATCTAATACTTCAGCATTTTTATCAGAGTACAGTGAGTCTATAAAGTCAATAATGCCTTTTTTATTCTCTTCTATATTTTTTTTCTCTTCCATCAAATTTAATTTATCTTCATAATGTACTAAAAGCATATGGCATCTTTTTATAATATCATACACTGCCTGCCTACTGGTACTAGTATGTTCAGCTATTTCTGCCAGAGACAGATCCTGATTATAATAAAGATCCAAAACATTTCTCTGTTTTTCCGTTAAGAGCTCTCCATATATATCAAGTAATATGGAAAGCCGTATTCTCTCTTCCATAATACCCTCTCAATTTAAAAATACTTTAAAATTTCTTGACGAGTCCTATAATATCAAAATTTTGAAATGATGTCAAGTATTTTTACTTAACACCTAAAATAATGCCTCTATAAATTCCCTGCTTTTAAATTCCTGTAAATCATATATACCTTCTCCCACTCCTATTAACTTTACCGGTATATTTAACGTATGCTTTATGGATATCACTATACCTCCTTTAGCAGTCCCATCTAATTTAGTAAGTACTATGCCATCTATAGGACAAACCTCCATAAATTGTTTAGCCTGCTGCAGGGCATTTTGCCCTGTTGTGGCATCTAATACAAGAAAAGTTTGCCTATATGCCTCTTTATGCTCTCTATCTATTACCCTATTTATTTTTGCAAGTTCCTCCATTAAATTTTTTTTGTTATGTAATCTACCTGCAGTATCACAAACTAGAACATCCGCCTTTCTTGCTTTTGATGCTTGAATGGCATCAAAAATAACTGCAGCAGGGTCTGATCCTGGCTGATGTTTTATTATATCCACTCCCGCCCTCTCACTCCATATTTCCAGCTGTTCTATGGCTGCTGCCCTGAAAGTATCTGCTGCAGCCATAACCACCTTATATCCTTCATCTTTTAGCCTACAGCATATCTTTCCTATAGAAGTAGTCTTTCCCACGCCATTTACTCCTATTACAAGAATTATTTCCGGAGTATTACTAGGTTCTATGCTGTTTTCTTCGTCCCCCAGTATATCCAGTATCACCTCTTTTAAAGAATTACTTAAAAGGGAAGGATCTTTTATTTTTTCCTCTTTTATCTTTTTCTTTAAATTTTCTATAATATACAGTGTAGTTTCTACTCCTATGTCACAGGTTATAAGTATCTCTTCTAATTCCTCATAAAGTTCTTCGTCAATATTAACTGCCTTACTTAAAAGATCCGTTATCTTTTCTGTGAAATTATTTTTAGTTTTTTCAAGTCCATTTTTTAATTTATCAAAAAATCCTTTAAACATAATATATCTGTCCTCTCCTCATATTATAATTTTAGAGAAATTATTTTTGAAACTCCTTTTTCTTCCATAGTAACCCCATATAAAACATCACTTACCTCCATAGTTCCTTTCCTATGAGTTATTACAATAAATTGGGTATCCCTTGAAAACTTCCTAAGAAATTCTGCATACCGTAATACATTGGCATCATCTAATGATGCCTCTATTTCATCCAATATACAAAAAGGAGTAGGCTTAATCTTCAGCATAGCAAATAGAAGAGCTATGGCGGATAATCCCTTTTCCCCTCCAGACATAAGATTTATATTTTGAAGTTTTTTACCTGGAGGTTGTACTGTTATATCTATGTTTCCAGTAAGCTCATCTCCCTTAGTAAGTACCAAATCGGCACTTCCTCCTTTGAATAATTCTCTAAAGGTATCATTAAAATTTTTCTTTAACTTAACAAAATTTTCTTTAAATACGCCTTTCATTTTTTCTGTCATTGCATCTATTACTTTTTTTAATTCCTGTTTTGATTTTATCAAGTCTTCTTTTTGAGAACTTAAGAAAGTTATTTTCTTCTGTAAATTTTTATATTCTTCTATTGCCCCTAGATTCACAACTCCAAGCTTAGAAATACTACTTTTTAAATGTACTATTTTGCTTTTATATTCTTCTAGGTTTTCTATTTGGACATCGTACTCTATATCCCCATCACAGGTAATATTCATATCTTCTTTTAATCTTGAATATATATTGTCTTTTTGAGAATTCAATTTTGTAAGTTCAAGCTGTATTTTATGAAAAGATGTTTCTTTTTTATTTATTATAAGTGTTAAATTATCTACTTTCTCGTTACTAACATTTATTTTTTGTTTTAGTTCAATAGTTTTTACATGGCTTTTTTCTATACTTTCCTGCAGCTTTTCCATATATTGCTTTAAATCTTTTACTTCTTTTTCATTTGAATACATATTAAGCTCATTCTTATGTATAATTTTTTCAGAAAGCTTGATTTCCTCAACTATAGATCTATTTTTAATATCCATGGATTTTATTTCCTGATCCAATCTTGATAATTCCCTTTCACTACTTAAAATATTTTCACTAATCTGAGCTCTTTTTACTTTTAAACTGGTAAGGCCTTCTTTCAAATCTGTAATACGATTTCTACCTTCTTTCAATTCCTCTTCCATTTTTAAAATATAATCATCATTTTTAATTTCTTCCTTAGAATACTCTTTTAATTTTTTCTCTTCTTCCTGTAATTCATTTAAGTTAACTTCTTTATTTTTATAAAGCAATTTTATTTCTCTATTGGCTGTTTCTCTACTTTCTATTAATTTTTTAGTTTCTCTCTCTATAGTATCATTTTGCTGATGTAATTTAGTAAGTTCTATATTGTCTAAATGTATTTTCTCCTTGAAATCTTCATTTTGGCAATGGAGTTTTTCCTTGTCAGACTTAATCCTTCTTATATCTCCATTTAGAACCTGCAGAGTTTCTTTTGTATTTTCTATTTTAACTAAAGTTTCTTCTATTTCTCTTTTTCTGCCTATTATATTACTGCTTCTCTTTTGAAGACTTCCTCCAGTAATTGCCCCTCCCGAATTTACCACATCACCAGATAAAGTAACTATTTTAAAGCTATATTCTGCTAGCTTAGCTATTTCAAAAGCATTATCTATATTTTCACAGATTATTGTTCTTCCCAATATATAATCTAAAACATCCTTAAACTCCTTACTATAACTTACCAATTCACTGGCAACTCCAATAAAACCTTTTATATCCTCAAATTTATGTAAATTTGAAATTTTTCTCCCTTTAATTATAGAAATAGGCAAAAAAGTAGCTCTACCCATCTTATTATCTTTAAGATATTTTATAATAATTTTAGCTATAATTTCATTATTAGTTATTACACTGGATATACTATTCCCCAAGGAAATTTCTATACAAGTTTCAAATTTTTTCTGCAAACTTATTATTTCTCCCACTAAAAAACAACTCTGTGCAGGCACATCTAACTTATGGTTTTTTATATTTTCCATAAGTGCTTTTACAGTTCTATTATACCCTTCGTAGTGTTTATGAAAATTTACAAGCATTTTATAATTTGCTTCCAATGTATTATATAGGGCATTTAGTTTCTGCAGACTATTCTCTTTAAGGTTCAATACATTAGTTAATTCTAAAATCCCACTGTTATTTTCATCAATCTTATTTTGGTAAACCGATATATTCTTTTTTATATTAGAAATTTCACCAAGTAACTTATTTTTTTTCTCAGAACTTATTATAATAGCTTTACTGTAACTTTCATAAGAACTTTTTAATTTATCAATTTTTTCTACAATATTTTCTCCATCTTTTTTAATTGAAATAATGTGATTCCTAAGCTTTGAAATATTGCTGAAATACTGTATTTTATCCTCTTTTAACTTTTTACATATATTTTCCCTGCTATAAATATCTTTTTCAATTTTTTTTATATTATTCTCATAGTCCAATATACCTATATTAACTTCTTTTTCCCGATTTTTTAATTCTAAAAGATTTTGATTCTGCAGAGTTATTCCCTCTGATTTTTTAATTTTATCATTTTCTATCTGTTTTAACTCCAAATAATTTCTTTTTATGTTATCTTCTAAGTCCTCTATTTTTTGTTTTAAAAGTTTTATTTTATTCTCTCCCTGATTAATTAATTCTCTTTTATCATAATAATCCTTTTCACATCTGGTGCTTTCATCCATAATATTTTCCATTCTTATATTATATCCATTTACATCCTCTCTCAACTTTGTAAGCTCTAAATGTGACTCTCTATTACTACTTGTTATGCGTTCCATAGAACTTTCTAGTTTATCTATTTTATGCTGTATTTTTTTCAGAGAATATATAAGTACTGTTTTTTCCTTATCCTTTAACTCCTCAGATAGCCTTAAAAATTCGTCAGCTTTTTTATTTTCTAGTTCAAGAGGCTTTAATCTTTCCTCATAGGTGTGTAGAATATCTTCTATTCTTATTAAATTTACTTCTGTATTCTCCAGCTTTTTCTCTGCCTCTGATCTTCTCCATCTAAATTTTACAATACCTGCAGCTTCTTCTAAAAGAAGTCTTCTATCTTCCTGTTTTCCACTTAACAAGGCATCTATTCTGCCCTGACCTATTATAGAGTATCCTTCTCTTCCTATACCTGTATCCATGAAAAGTTCATGGATATCTCGCAGCCTGCACTGAACATTATTTATATAATACTCACTTTCTCCAGACCTATAAAGTCTCCTTGAAACAGTTATATTAGAATACTCAAGAGAAAGTTTTTTATCTTCATTGTCTAGGGTAAGAGAGACCTGGCATAAACCTAATGGTTTTCTAAATTGCGTACCTGCAAAGATAACATCTTCCATCTTGCCTCCCCTTAAAGTTTTTACACTCTGTTCTCCAAGTACCCATCTAACCGCATCTGAAATATTGCTCTTTCCACTTCCATTTGGCCCCACTATAGATGTGATTCCTCCTGTAAATATTAACTCCGTTTTATCAGCAAAAGACTTAAATCCTTTTATCTCAATAGTTTTCAAGAACATAGACAAGTCACTCCTTATCTGTTAAAAAAGCATTGGAAGTAATCCAATTACAAACATAAATACCACCAAAACTATTATTACTTTCAACATTTTATCCCTAGTATTCTTCTTCATGATACTTATCTCCTTCTAAAAATTTTTATAATTATTTATTATATAATCATTCAGCTCTATATGTTTATTGAAATTCCCCCCAAATATATTTAAGGCCTCTCTGCCCACGGAGGAATCTTGTACAACTTTTATAGAACAATGAATAAATTTTTTCTTCATATGCTTAAAATATTCCTTTTTATTTGCATAGAGTTTGGAAAGGTCTCTGTTATTTATTTCAATAGTTATTTCTCCTTTATAAGGTACAGGTATATTTTCTTCTACAATGTGATTATAAATTCTACCTTCCACCAGTTCTCTAAAGGCAGGATGAAAAGGACCTGCTATCACATCCTTGCCTAGATTTATATTTTCTGTAGGTTGAAGCCCTATCCTTATTACCTTTATTTTATTAGCTCTTAAAATACAATATAAAGTTTTGCATATATCCACCGCTTCAGAGAGTCTATAGGGTCTATATTGTTTCTTTTTATACATATTCTCCATAGCAGTTCCTTTTATCACCAAAGCGGGATATATTCTGTATATATCTGGCTTCATACCTATTGAATTCCTTACTGTTTCCATATCCTTTTCAAAAGTATCACAGGGTAATCCCACCATAATTTGATGACCAAGTACAAATCCATATTTTTTCACAAGATAAGATGCATATTTTACATCTTCACTAGAATGTCCTCTTTCCGATTTAAGAAGTACATCACTATCTAGTGACTGTATACCAAGTTCTATTATATCCACAGAATACTCCCTTAGGTTATCAAGTATATAATTATCAATATAATCCGGCCTTGTGGATAGACGAATATAATCTATATACCCTTCATCCTTATATTCTTTAGCTGCTCCTAATAATTCCCTCTGTTTATCTATGGGTATGGCCGTAAAAGTCCCTCCAAAAAAAGATACTTCCACTTTAGAAGTACTTCTTTTTATGGTTTTCAAATAGTCCTCTATAGTTCTCCTCACAAAATTAACATCCACCTTTTGTTCATTTCCAGTAATTATCCTTTGATCACAAAAAATGCAACTATGAGGGCATCCCTCATGGGGAACAAATATGGGTATTATATAATGTTTATTTTTCATTTGTATCTATCCCCTCTTTATTCCATTTGTCCTCACTCTTTAATTTTTTTAAAGCATCTTGGGCTGCATTTTGTTCAGATTCTTTTTTAGTATACCCTACGCCACTTCCCATCACATTATTAGCTACACAAACTTTGGTATAAAATTTCCGTCTATGAGGAGGGCCTTCATACTTTATAAGCATATATTCTATGTGTATATCTCCATCTTGCTGTACAATTTCCTGAAGATTGGTCTTATAATCCAATACTATTTGATTCTTTATGGCTTTTTCTATAATATCTTTAAAATTATCTATTATGAATTGTTTTGTTTTTTTATATCCAGAATCTATATAAATAGCTGCAATAATAGCTTCAACACAATTTGCAAGTATTGAGGTTCTCTCCCTGCCTCCAGTAATTTCCTCTCCTTTACTCATTTTTATATATTTACCGATATTCCATTTTTTAGCTACCTCATATAGAGAATTTTCACAAACTATCAATGACCTCTTTTTAGTAAGTTCTCCTTCTGATTTACTTTTATATATTAAAAATAAATATTCAGATATACAAAGCTGCAATACAGAATCTCCTAAAAACTCCATCCTCTCATTGAATTTTACTCCTTTTTTTCCATTGGCATAGGAACTATGCGTTAATGCCGTATCTATTAATTCCTTATCATTAAAGGATATGTTCAATGTCTTTTCCACTTCTTCAAAAAAATTTACCTTTTCCATTTTATATTTCTCCCTTGAAATATATTCTTCAGTTTGTTGAAAATCCAAATAACAGATTAATGAACAAATTCAAGAATAAATTTACTTTTACTTTAACAAATTATACTTGATCCTACAGAAAAATTTAAATTTAAAGTCCCGTATGAAACGGGACTCTATCTTTTGATGCTATTCCTCAGTATGAGCTTTTATGTAATCAACTACATCTCCTACTATTTTCACCTTTTCCGCTTCTTCATCAGGTATTTCTAGATCAAACTCTGTTTCTACAGCCATTATTAATTCAACTATATCAAGTGAATCTGCACCTAAATCGTCAATAAAAGATGATTCCAAATTTATTTCCTCTGAATCTATACCCAACTGTTCGGATATTATTTTCTGTATCTTTTCAAAAATCATAATTTTACCTCCAAAAAATTTTTATACATAAATAATATTATATAACTTACATACCGTCAACAACAACTATTACTAAATAAATGACCAATTATTTTATTTCCATATATTTATAATTATTTTTACTATAACACTATTCTTCTCTATTATATATTTTTTCTATTTCAAACTTTATTTTATCTATAACTTTATTATCATAACATATTACTGCCTGTTTTATTGCATTTTTAAAAGCCTTTCCATTAGAACTCCCATGTGCTTTTACACATATTCCCTTGCAGCCTAAAAAAGCAGAGCCTCCATATTCTGAATAGTCTAACCTGCTCTTTATCTTTTTAAAAACAGGCTTTAAAAAAACACCCGCTAGCTTACTTGTGGTTGATTTCATAATTTCCTCTTTTATCATATGAATTAAATTTAAAGATACTCCTTCATATGTTTTTAAAATTGTATTCCCTACAAATCCATCACAAACCAATATGTTTACATCTCCATTTGTAGCCTCTCTAGGTTCTACATTGCCCACAAAATTGAAATCCATATCTTTTAAAAGCTTATAGGTATTTTTAGTCAATTCATTGCCTTTTTCTTCTTCTGTTCCTATATTTACAAGGCCTATGGAAGGTTCTTTTATTTTAAGTACATTTTCAAAATATATTTTTCCCATAAGTGAAAACTGTAAAAGATAATGGGGTTTACAATCCACATTAGCCCCTGCATCTATAATCATAAAAGCTCCATTTTTACCTGGTATCATAGGTGCAAGTGCCACTCTTTCTATCCCTTTAATTCTTCCCACAATCAAGGTTGCACCAGACATAAGAGCCCCGGTACTTCCCGCGGATATAGCCGCATCTGCCTTTCCTTCCTTTACAAGTTGAAGAGCCTTAACTAAACTTGAATCTTTTTTTCTCCTTAATGCCATTACTGGAGATTCAGAAGTGGTTATAACTTCTCTAGTATCTAAAATACGTATTTTTTCTCTTTCATATTCATATTTTTTTAATTCTGCTTCAATAAGTTCCTTTTTTCCCGTTATAATTATATTTATATCCTGTTCCTTAACTGCCTCAATTATACCTTCTACTACTGCATAAGGTGCAAAGTCTCCTCCCATGCCATCCACAGCAATTATCATAATCTTATTTCACATCCTTAAATGTTAGTGGTATACACATTTTAATTTTCACATATTATTGGAACTAAAATTAAATATTAACATTATACCATAAGATATCTCTACTTGAAACATATTAAACCATAAAAAGCCCATCAAATTGTTTTATCACAGTAAATTATAAATAAAATAAAACAACAGGATGGGATTCTTATGTAAGATTTATTAGCAGTTTTACTAATTTTCAGTTAAAACAACTTCTTTACCTTTATAATATCCGCAAATCTTGCACACTCTATGGGCAAGTTTCATTTCATGACACTGAGGACACTCAACTAATTGTGGCGCACTTAACTTAAAAGTTTGTGCTCTTCTTGAGTCTCTTCTTGCTCTTGAGAATTTTCTGGCTGGATTTCCCACAGTAAACACCTCCTTAATCAGTGAAGAACATATCCTTTAGCTTTGCTAATCTTAGATCAATATCATGGTTTTTACACTGGCATTTGAACTTATTTAAATTAGTGCCGCACTGCTGACATAACCCTTTACAATTCTGTTTGCAAAGTCTTTTTATGGGCAAGGTTAATATAATGTTATTTTGTACTACTTGGGAAATATCTATAACATTATCCTCTATAAATATGGTTTCATCATCTTCATCTTCTTTGTAAACATTTGTAAACTTTTCAACAATGGTAATATCCAATTCATAGGGAAATTTTTCAATACATCTGGAACAAATAAGCTCTAATACTCCTTGAACTTTTCCCTTTAATGTAAAATCATTTTCTAACTTACTTAAAATCCCAACAAAACTTATGGGGCGTAATAATTTAATATATTCCATACCATCATAAAGCCCATCTTCTTGTATTATAAGATCGAGTTTTCTTTCAGCTTTTTTTTCTTTTAACAATTCTGATATATTTAGCTCCACAATACTCACCTCTATACATTAGCCACAACCTATTATATAAAGGTAACCTTAAAAAGTCAAGTTATTATTCTAATATGGATAATAACAGAATAAACTAAAATTTACTCTGTTATTATCTTTAAATGGCCTTAAAAACTTATTATATTTATTATTTGGATTTATGTGAAATTTTCTTTTGAACTAAAAATTTTGTATCTCTAGCTATAACAAGCTCTTCATTAGTAGGAATTACGAATACCTTTGTTTTTGAATTTGCAGTAGTTATTTCTGTAGCCTTTCCTCTTATATTATTCTTCTCTTCATCTATAGTAATTCCAAGATAAGTAAGTCCTGAACATATTTCAGCTCTACCAATAGATGAATTTTCTCCTACACCTGCTGTAAACACTATAGCATCTACTCCATCTAAAACGGCTACATAAGAACCTATAAAAGATTTTACCCTATAATAAAATACATCTAATGCAAGCTGTGCTCTTCTATCATGCTTGAAACTTGCAATTTCCTCTACATCTCTAAAATCACTGCTTATTCCTGACATCCCAAGTATACCAGATTTATTGTTCATTATATTGCTTATTTCATCTATAGACATGCCTATTTCATTTGTTAGAAATGGTATTATAGCTGGATCTATGTCACCGCATCTAGTTCCCATAGCTAAACCTGCAAGTGGAGTAAATCCCATATTTGTATCTATTGACTTTCCTCTATCCACAGCACAAATACTAGCTCCATTTCCTAAGTGACATGTTATTATCTTTAACTCTGATATGTCTTTTCCCATAAGCCTAGCTGCTTCTTCTGATACAAATCTGTGGGAAGTTCCATGAAATCCATATTTTCTAATTCCATATCTTTCATATAGTTCATAAGGTAGTGGATAAATATATGCATATTTTGGCATAGTATGATGGAAAGCCGTATCAAATACTGCTACCATAGGAGTATTAGGCATTATTGCCTTACAAGCATTTATTCCTATTATATTAGGTGGATTATGCAGTGGTGCCAATTTACTGCAGTCCTTTAAAGATTCCATAACTTTATCATCTATAATAACTGCATCTGAATATTGTTCGCCTCCATGAACAACTCTATGTCCTACAGCAGATATTTCAGACATATCCTTTATTACACCATGTTGTTTATCTACAAGAGCCTCTAATACCAATTTTACAGCTACCCTATGATCTTTTATAGGTTCACTTACCACATGTTTTTCACCATTAACTTTATGAGTTAAAATGGAACCATCTATCCCTATCCTTTCCACAAGGCCCTTTGCCAAAACTTTTTCATCTTCCATATCTATTAATTGATATTTTAAAGATGAGCTTCCACAATTTACTTCCAATATTTTCATATACATTTTCCTCCCAATAAAATTAATCTTTATATCTTGTTATAATTCCTCTAAGTTTATAATTATTAAAAAACCTTGTTCTCACATCCCTTTAAATTTCATTAAAAATACTTTAAATAATGCTTGTTTAAAAACTCAAGTTTATTCAAAATTTTATACCATACATAAACTTTTATAAAACATAATTAAACAAACACTTCTCATGTTGATAAATATCATTAATAATATTTATTTATTAATCATACACTAATACTAGAGCAAAGTTTTACCTATTAAAGAAACTCATAATATTCTTAGTTCACTTTATTTAAACATAGAGTCTATAACATTTATTATTATAAAATTATTAACTTACGTATATATATAAATCTTAAGCTTTTCCTGTGTTTTTTAAATTTACCAAAATTATCAATGGTAAGATTGTTAAAGCATTACTTACTTATAAAAATTTAAGTAAAGTGAAAGCGATACCTATATCAAAAGTTTAGTAAAACAATTGATTTATTCCCAGCACACAAAAATCACAACTGATTCAAAAACACCAAGTGCCAATATGTAAAATATATACTAATATTATTTTAACCATAAATGATAAATTATACAACTATTTATTATTTATATAACTTTAGCATATAAAATCTATTTTCATTATCTAATATTGTAACAAAATTTATAGAATCTATACAATATATAAACGCAAACTATTTAAAAGTTTTTGACTCTAAATACTCTGCATTTTAATTTTCATAAAATATGTACTTTAATTTTTCATATAACCCTGTCTTGCTTTCATCATTTTTTATATAAGCTATCCTTTGTTGAATTTTATTATACCACAAAGTGACAGCTTATTCTTCTTTAAATAATTAATCTTCTATATAATTCTATATATAAATTCTAACCCTGTGCCTGTGCTTGAACTGCAGTTACAGCCACTACCTTTACTATATCATCAACGCTGCAGCCTCTTGATAAATCATTTATAGGCTTTGCAAATCCCTGACATATAGGTCCTATAGCCTCAGCTTTTGCAAATCTTTGAACTAACTTATATCCTATATTTCCTGCTTGTATATCAGGGAATATAAGTACATTGGCTTTTCCTGCCACTTTACTGCCCGGAGCTTTTAAGTCTGCAACTTTTTTTACTAGGGAAGCATCCAATTGAAGTTCTCCATCTATATCCAAATCAGGTCTAGCTTCTTTAGCAAGTTTTGTTGCTTTTGTAACTTTATCTACCAATTCATGACTAGCACTTCCCATAGTAGAAAATGAAAGCATGGCAACTCTTGGTTCTATTTTACACAAATTTTTTGCAGTTTCTGCTGTAGTTATTGCAATTGAAGATAATTCTTCAGCAGTAGGACATACATTTACAGCACAATCAGCAAATAACAAGAATCCATCTTCTCCATATTCACAATCTGGTACACTCATTAAAAATACACTGGAAACCACAGAAGCACCTGGAACTGTCTTCACTATTTGAAGTCCTGGTCTCAAAAGATCTCCCGTTGTATGTATTGCACCTGAAACTAAACCATCTGCATCTCCAAGTTTCACCATCATTGTTGCAAAATATATAGGATCTCTAACTATTTTATCTGCTTTTTCCAGTGTAACTCCTTTATTCTTTCTAATTTCATAAAAAGCATTGGCATAGCCTGCAGTTTTACTTGAAGTTTCAGGATCTACTATTTCCACTCCAGCTAAGTTAACCCCAAATTTAGCTGCATTCTCTTTTATTACACTTTCACTTCCTACTAAAATTATATCTGCAATACCATCCCTTATTATTTCTTCGGAAGCTCTAATGTTCCTTTCTTCTTCTCCTTCTGCCAAAACAATTTTTTTCTTATCTGCTTTGGCTAAACCAAAAATATTTTCCATTAATTTCATATTTTATTCTCCTTTCAAATTTAAAATTGTATAATTAAAATCATACACTTATACTATAATCCTTTTTACCTATATTTTTCAATGGAAAATTATCTAATTTTAATATTTTATAATTATTTTTTTAACATTTTATATAAAATATTTATAATAAACAAAATCTTATTGATATAATATTAGTGTAAATACCAAAGAAAGGAACTTTAGCATATGAAAATAACCGGTATAATAGTGGAATATAATCCTTTTCACAATGGTCATAAATATCATATTAAAAAAACAAGATCCCTAACAAACTGTGAAGGCATCATTGCTGTAATAAGCGGAAATTTTGTACAAAGAGGGGCTCCCTCTATAGTGGATAAATGGAACAAAACTAAAATGGCTCTTTTAAACGGAGTTGATTTAGTACTAGAACTTCCAGCTTTATATAGTTTATCCTCTGCAGAATTTTTTGCCTACGGGGCTGTAAGTCTCTTGGAAAACTTAGGAGTAGTGAAAAACTTATGCTTTGGCAGTGAGTGTGAAGATATTAAATTGCTCACTCTTATGGGCAAAATTCTATATGAAGAACCAGAAGAATTGAAGTTGACTCTAAAAGAAAGACTACATCAGGGTATGTCCTATGCTTCTGCCCGTGGGAATGCTTTAAAAGAATTTCTTTGCCATAGATATTCTCTTAAAAATAACAGTATAACAGAAATGCTTCATTTACCTAACAATATACTGGCAATAGAATACTGTAAGAGCCTGGCAAGACTTAAAAGTACTATTAATCCTGTTTCCATAAAAAGAATCGGAAATTCATATAACAGTACATATATAAACAACCGCTTTTCAAGTGCTACTTCCATTCGCAATTTTTTAAAAGAAAATAATTCTCTACAGGAACTAGAAAAAGCTTTGCCCTATAATATACTATGTATTTTAAAGGATTTAAGTCACTCCAATTATAGATTTACTTTTGAAGATTCTCTATTACCTTATTTAAAATATAAAAATTTATTTTATGGAAAAAATATAAAATATTTACCTGATGTATCTGAGGGACTTGAAAATAGAATAGAAAGTGCTTTAAAAAATGCTTCTTCCTATGACCAAATTATAAATTATGCTAAAACCAAACGATATGCTTACAGCCGTATAAGCAGAATTCTATGTCAGTTTTTTTTGGGATTTGAAAATTTAGATACAAAAGTTTTAAGAAAAAATAGATGCCCTTATGCAAGAGTTTTAGGATTTAACAATAAAGGTATGGAAATATTAAAAAAAATAAAACAAAATTCCTCCATACCTGTATATACAAAACTCCCTAAAAATGCAAATGATATGTTAAAGTTAGATCTTATGGCTACGAAAGGCTATAGTCTTTTAAATAAAAATATAGCCTTCAATCAAGATTATATTTCAAGTCCACTTATAATAGATAAAATTTAGAATAAGTAGCCTGCTTAATAAATATACTTTACTAAATCATATGTTATATTTATTAAAGTTTTTGTATTTAGAAAGTAGGCGATTGACTTTGGAATTTTTACTTTATTTTTTAATATGTGCAATAATAATTCTTTTATATATTTTATTTAAGAACACAAATTTAATTGTAACTATAATTTGCTCAATTTTAATAGTACAAATTATAACGGCCCCAAAGCTATGTATAGATGGAGTAATCATGGGAAGTTCCTTGTTTTTTTACAAGGTATTTCCATCCCTGTTTTCATTTTTAGTTGTGTGTAATATAATCCTATGTTACGATGGAATAAATATATATTCCAAATTAATAGGGAAAATCTTGTGCAAGCCACTTAAACTTCCTGTAAGTTGCAGCTTTGTAGTAATAATAAGTACGCTCTGCGGTTATCCTCTAGGTGCTAAATACGCCTGTGAACTATATGAAAAAAACATAATAGATTCTTTTACCTGCGAAAGACTTTTAAACATAGCCTCTAATGCAAGTCCTATATTTATAGTGGGTTCTGTAGGAATATCCATGCTTAAAAATTCCTTTATAGGCTACATATTGCTATTATCCAACTTTTTGTCCTGTATTGTCATGGGACTTTTACTACCTGCGGGAAAATCTTATAAAAATTACGACTCAAATAAAACCCATAACTATGTTCATGAAAATATGGGAACATCTATCAAAAAAAGCATAGAAAATTCTCTGACAACTTGTATATCCATAGGTGGATTTATAATTATGTTTTCTGTAATTGATAATATTTTAAAACACAATCTCTTATTTCATTCCCTAGTGTATAGAATTTCAAATATAATAGGGATTCCCAAAGACATAGTAGAAGGTACTTTACTTGGAGTAATAGAAATGACAAATGGGTGTAACCTTATATCATCTTCTGCTGCTTCCATTACTTTAAAACTTATAATTATAGGTTTTTTATTTACCTTTAGTGGTATTTGTATTATATTTCAGGTTTACTCCTTTACTTATAAATTTAAAATATCCATGAAAAAATATGTAATTGGAAAAGTACTTCAGGGAACTATATGCTCTATAATAAGTTTCTTGCTTTATAATTTATCTTTTCACAAGTTATCTACACAAACTTTTTTACCTAATTATAAAATTACTGGAAATTTAAGTAATGTATTTATACTTACATTAATTTTACTTATAGTACCCTGGTTGTTATTTAAGTTAAAACAGTTATTTCATATCTCTTAACTGTTTTATATTATCTTTTATAGATTCAGTATTTAAATTTATACTACTTTCTAGACTATCTAAAAATTCTTGAAGTTCTAACTTTAAACCTGTCACCATTTCACTGCCCTTACGTGATATTTCACTATCCAATTGACTTAGCATTTCATCTGCATAATCCCTTGCACCTATTCTTATTGCTCTGGCATTTTTTTGTGCAGATGAAATAATCTCTTCAGCTCTTATATTAGCCTCTTTTGTAATATCATGATTTTCTATCTGACGTCTCAACAAACTTAAATTTTGCTTTTTTATATCATCTGCTTCTTGCACAGCTTCAGTTAAGATTCTTTCCTTTTCCTCTATTATCCACTGTGCTTTTTTTAATTCACTCGGAAGGCAGTTAATCACTCTATCTAATATTTCCAGCACTTCACTTTTATTCACCATAACTTTTTTACTTAAAGGAACTTTGGCAGAAGTATCTACAATCTCTTGAAGATATTCCAGTAGTTTGATGACATCCATACTCTTTCCCCCTAAGGTATATCAACAATTTTTATAAGCTTTATCAAATTTTTTAATAATGTCAATAATTACTTCTTCAGGAACCAATCCTTCAATACATCCCCCAAACATGGCTACTTGTTTTACAGAAGATGAACTTAAAAACGAATTCATAGCACTAGCCATCATAAAAACCGTATCTATATTGGGATCAAGTTTTTTATTCATAAGAGACATCTGACATTCATATTCAAAATCCGATACGGCTCTCAGTCCTTTTACTATAACTTGACTTTGTTTCTTCTTCATGAAGTCTATCAAAAGTCCACTAAAACTTTCAACCTTTACATTTGGTATATCCTTTACTACTCTTTCTATCAATTCCACTCTTTCTTCAACAGTAAATAATCCCTTTTTGTCTGGATTTACCAGTACCCCTACTATTAATTCGTCAAATACTTTAGATGCCCTATCTATTATATCTAAATGTCCATTGGTTATAGGATCAAAACTTCCAGGATATATTGCCCTACTCATAATAATTAGTCCTCCTTGTATTTATAAAAACACACTGTAGTATTTCCGTATCTTCTATGATCTGTTAAAATTATATTGTTAATCCCTTCATATATCTCCTCACCAGTATCAATCTTGGTAACTATAATCCCATCTTCACACAACAATTTTTTACTTCCTACTATCTCTATAATCGGTGGAATCATATTTTTTTTATATGGCGGATCAACAAATATTATATCGAATATTTCTGTTTTTCTTTCAATTTGTCTAAGAAATTCATAAGAATCCCTATTTATGGTTTCACAGATTTCACTAAAACCCAAATTTTCTACATTCTGTTTTAAAAAAGAAAATGTATCCTTATCCTTATCAACCAATAGGCATTTTTTAGCCCCTCTACTTGCAGCTTCAAGCCCCAGACTTCCCGTACCTGCAAATATATCTAACACACAAGAACCATAGATTCTATTTTGTATTATGTTAAACATAGCTTCCTTTACCCTGTCTAAAGTAGGTCTTGTAGTATTATATCCCTTAGGGGACATTAATTTTCTTCCTCTTGCAAGACCTCCAATCACTCTCATAATCCTCTTCCCTACCTTCTATATTTCATATGCTATATTTTTCTATAATATTTTAACATATATGTTTCCATTATTCAAAACCATTTCAATAGTTGTTACACACTCTCTTATATTAAATTATTAAACTAATTAAAACTTATAATTTTAAAAGTCTTTTGTAGTTTATCCATAAGCTCTTTTGTGATCTTTTCATCTTTACTTCCTTTGCTTTCTAAGAACCTTTTTGCTTCTAGATTAGCTAACTTAAATATATGTATATCTTCTGATAAATTTGAAAAAATCAATTCATTTTCCCCATGCTGTTTGAATCCAAAGATCTCTCCTGAACCTCTTATTTTTAAATCTTCCTCTGCAATAAAAAATCCATCATTGCTGCTTTTCATTATTTCCATTCTTCTCCTTACGAAGTCATTCTTAATATCTGCAATTAAAATACAATAGGATTTATATTCTCCTCTCCCAACTCTTCCCCTCAGCTGATGAAGCTGTGCCAGTCCAAACCTCTCTGCATTTTCTATTATCATAACTGCAGCATTTGGTACATTAACGCCCACTTCTATAACTGTTGTAGATATAATGGCTTTTATTTCCCCATTTTTAAATTTATTCATAGTTTCTTCTTTTGAACTAGATGACATCTTGCCATATAATACACCTATCTCTAAGTCTTTGAAATATTTTTCTTTCAATTTATCATAAATTTCTTTTACAGAACTTAAATGTAGATTATCATTTTGTTCTACTAAAGGACACACTACATATACTTGCCTGCCTTTTTTTATCTCTTCCACTGCAAATTTATAAACCCTGTCCTTTGACTTTTTATCTGTATAATAAGTATGTATTTTTTTTCTTCCAGGAGGAAGTTCATCTATAATAGATATGTTTAGATCTCCATGTAGACATAAACTTAAAGTTCTTGGAATAGGTGTTGCTGTCATAACTAAAGTATCTACATATTTACCTTTATTTATGAGTTTGCTCCTTTGAGCCACTCCAAATCTATGTTGTTCATCTGTAACTACCATTCCTATATTTTTAAACTCCACATCATCTTCTATGAGAGCATGAGTTCCTATTATAATATCTATCTTCCCATATTTTAAATCTTCTTTTAATATTTTTTTATTTCTTTCAGTAACACTGCCGCAAAGTAACTGTATATTTACTCCTGTATCTTGTAAAAACTTTTTACATTCTTCATAATGCTGCTTTGCAAGTATTTCTGTAGGAGCCATAAAAACTGCCTGATACCCATTTTTTACTACATTGAAAATAGCTATGATAGCCACTATGGTTTTTCCACTGCCCACATCTCCCTGTAACAATCGATTCATAGGTGACTCCATTTTTTCATCTAGTAATATTTCTCTTATAACCTTATTCTGAGATTTAGTAAGCTCATAAGGTATTCTTTTTTTTAATTCTTTTAATTCTGAGGCTATTTTAAAAGCTATACCTTTTTTATTTCTACTATGATAATTTTTTAACATTAGAATTTTCAAAGAGTAGGAAAACAATTCTTGAAATTTAAGTCTTCTCTTTGCTTCCTCCAATTCTTCTATACTGCCTGGTTTATGTATTGCCTTTATAGCTTTATTCAAACTGCAAAATTTATATTTTTTAATTATCCAAGTAGGCAAATTTTCTTCTATATCCACCTCATGAATCACTTTAGATATAAGTTTTATAAGAATATTATTTGTAATACCGGATTTCAAGGGATAAATCGGTATTATCTTATCCTCTTTTTTACTATTTACCTCATTACTAACCAAAGTAGGATTCATAATAGAAATACTTCCATTAAATCTTTCAATCTTCCCCATTATCCTATAAACCTTATTTATCTTAAATTTGTTTTTCATGTAAGGCTGATTGAACCATTTACCTTGAAAAGTTCCACTCTCATTTTCAAATACAACCGTAGAAAGTATCTTTTTACTCTTAGTTCTTATATCTTTTCCTATAGATTTTACTCTACAATCCATTATAACCTTTCCAGTTCCAACTTTATTTAAATCGCTGCAGTTAGAGATAATTTCATAATCCCTGGGAAAATATAAAAGCAGGTCCAATATATTGAATATACAACAACTATTTAGGGTTCCAGCAGTCACAGCCCCCACTCCTTTTATAGATTTAATATCATCATATACATTCATATATATCACCTACCCTTAATATATTCTATAATAAAATTCTTTTCTTTTTCAACTAAAAGTCTAAAATAATTCGCAGGAATAAAAAAAGCCCTAGCTGGCTTTTTTTATTCAACAGAAACTATAAAATAATATAAGGGCTGCTCTCCACTATAACACTGTATATCTATATCATCATATTTATCTTCAAGCTTCTCTAAAAAAGAGTTCACTTCATCTTCATTGCAATCCTTACCATAATATATACTTATAAGTTCACTGTGTTCTTTTACCATGTAACTTATAATTTTATCACATACTTCAAATATATCTTTCCCAACTTTCTCTATTTTACCTTCTATAATCCCTAGTATGTCTCCTGTTTTTACGTCTTTTCCATCTATTTCAGTATCTCTTACTGCATAGGTAACAGAACCTGTGGTTACAGTACTTATAGCCTTTTCCATAGTATTTATATTTTCTTCTAATCCCTCCCCAGGATTAAAAACTGTTATTGCAGTTATACCCTGTGGTATGGTTTTAGTAGGTATTACTTTTACTACTTTATCTGAAAGTTCTGCAGCCTGATTGGCGGCCATAATTATATTCTTATTATTTGGCAGTACAAATATATTCTCTGCATTTAATTTGTTTATACAATTTAATATATCCTCTGTACTGGGATTCATAGTCTGACCGCCTTCTATTACATAATCCACCCCTAAATCCTGAAATATTCTTTTAATGCCTTTCCCTGCAGCTACTGTAATAAAAGCATATTCTTTATCCTGAACACTTTCTTGAGAAATATATCCTTCCCCTTCACTATCATTATTTATATCCTCAAGTGGAGTTTTTCCACCATCTGCATTTAAAATACTTCTATGCTGCTGCCTCATATTATCAATTTTTATCTTTGACAACTCTCCAAGTTTAATTGCCTCAGACAATATTTCACCTGGGTCATTACTATGAATATGAACTTTTAGAACGTCTTCATCCTTTACCACTACTATGGAATCTCCTAGAGCTTGTAGCTTATCTTTAAAACTACTTATATCTGAGCTTTTAAGATGAATGAAAAATTCTGTACAATATCCATATTTTATTTCTTCTGATTCCACACTTTTAGCTGAAGATTTAGTTACTATATCTTCAGCTTTCTTTAAATATACTTCTTCTATACCTTCTTTTAATGCCTCATACATTCCCTGAAATATAATTAAAAGTCCCATGCCGCCTGCATCTACTACTCCTGCTTTTTTAAGTACAGGAAGCATGTCAGGAGTTTTATCCAACATCCTTTTACTATAATCACATACTTCCTGCAGAAGTTCAGTAATATTTTCCTTTTTAGACTTTGCGGCACCTTCTCCTGCAGCTTTTATAATAGTCAGTATGGTACCTTCTGTTGGACGCATAACAGCCTTATAGGCAGCCTTTGCACCTTCTTCTAAAGCTAGTGTAAATTCCGATGAATTCACCTTGTTTTTTCCCTGGAGTCCCTTAGATATACCTCTAAATATCTGTGAAAGTATTACCCCTGAGTTTCCTCTTGCACCCATAAGGGCTCCTTTAGCTAAATCTTTAGATACATTATCTATAGATTTACCTTTTACATTGGATATTTCTACTACCGCACTTTTAAGGGTCAAAGACATATTAGTTCCCGTATCTCCATCCGGTACAGGAAATACATTTAGGGAATTCACAAAATCTTTCTGCTCTTCTAGTTTGTTACTAGCATTTACAATCATATTGTAAAAACGCTGTCCATCTATACTTAAGTATTCCATTTTTACGAATTACCTCCCTAGACTCTAACACCCTGAACATTTACAGTAATGGTTGAAACCTTCAGTCCTGTGTAGTTTTCCACATTATATTTTATCCTCTGTATTATATTATTTGCAATTACAGATATTTTTGTTCCATATTCTAATATTATATAAAGTTCTATCATTAATTCATTATTTTTAGAACGAATTTTTACTCCTCTGCTTAAATTTTCGCCCTTTATTAATTCCCAAAGACCATCCTTTGCATTCTTGGAAGCCATACCCACTACTCCATAGCATTCCATAGTTGATAATCCAACTATATTAGCAACTACTTCCTCAGAATAATCTATATAGCCATTTTCTCCAACAATACTACCTATCATACAAAAACCTCCTTACATTCCTATAATACCATAAACATATTTTATATTAAACAAAGCATTTATTCAACCTACAATAGTTTTAAGTAAAATATTAGAAAAATAACCACTAATTAGAGTATACTTCTAATTAGTGGCTGAGATCAATTAAATATTTAAATGTGCTGTGGTCTTTTTTAATACTCTTGCAGAATTTTCAAGAGCTTCAGATTCATTTTTATTTAAAGGAACTTGTATTATGCTCTTTACTCCTGAAGAACCAATAATACATGGAACTCCCATAAATACTCCTTCAATTCCATATTCTCCATTTAATAGAGTGGATGTTGTCAATATGGAGTTTTCATTTTTAAACAAAGCTTCTACAATTCTCTTTATAGAAAGTGCAATAGCATAATAAGTAGAACCTTTTCTATTTATTACCTCATAGGCAGCATTCCTTACACAGTTTAGTATTTTTTCTTCATGTTCTTTACTAAAATCTTTATGGCTAAGTTTGTAATACTCTTTTAAAGGTATACCATTAATTGAAGCTAAACTCCATGCAGCTATTTCTGAATCTCCATGTTCACCCATTACATAGCCATGGACATCTCTAATATCCACATGAAGCTCATTACTTATTATATATTTTAACCGTGAGGTATCCAGAACCGTTCCTGAGCCTATTACTCTATCTGAAGGAAATCCTGACAGTTTATACGTCATATAGGCGAGTACATCTACAGGGTTCGATACAATCAAAAGTATAGAATTGGGACTATATTTTACAATCTCAGGTATTATGGACTTAAATATAATATAGTTTTTATCAATTAGTTCAAGTCTAGTTTGTCCGTGGTTTTGTGCGGCTCCCGCTGTTATTATCACTATATTAGAATCCTTAGTGTCTTTATAATCTCCGGCCTTTATAGATAAGGGCTCCACAAAGGATTCGCCCTGTACTAAATCCATAACTTCACCTTCAGCTTTAGCTTTATTTATATCTACAATTACAATCTCAGATGCCAATCCAGACATCATAATAGCAAAGGCTGTGCTGGAACCTACAAACCCAGCACCAACTATTGATATTTTATTACTACCTATTCTCATTACAAACTACACCTCCAAGTCATTAATTTACTTAATAATTGTTATTATATACCATATAATAACAATTATTAACGTATGACTATTAAAATTTTACTTTTTAATAGTATACCTGTATTGAAGAAAATTATATATTTGCTTGCACATGTTATACATTCTGTGGTAAAATAATTTGTGTTTAAGTTCAGAGACTGTTAAGGAGGTGTTTTCAAATGTCCAAGAAATGCGAGATATGCGGAAAAGGCGTTGTATTTGGTGTACAGTACAGCCATTCACATCGTCAATCTAAAAGAACCTGGTCTCCAAATATAAGAAAGATTAAAGCTATAGTTAAGGGAACACCAAGAACTATACATGTTTGTGCAAGATGCCTTCGTTCTGGAAAGGTTCAGCGTGCTATATAAAAAAACAAAAATGCAGTTGTTATAAACAATTGCATTTTTGTTTTACCTAACATTACTTTTTTTTTTAGTAAAAAATTTTATAATTGCAGATAGAGCACCGGGAAGCTTAAATGCAATAATTTTCATTAAACTACCTCCTTATTTATGACATTCTATCAAGTACCATCCACAATAAATTAATCCAGCTCCTGCAGCTATTATCCAGCCCCATATAGGGATAATAACTGTCATTAAAAACCCAGCACCTATACATACAGCTACTAATCCCACTTTCTTTTTAATTCTTTTCTTCATGTTATTATCCCCACAAATTGCTTTATAATATTATATGCTGTTCCTCCTCATATGTTACCAATATTTTTAAACAGAAGCTATTATATTTAAATTAAAACTAATCTCTAGACTTTATTAGAAGTAATTTTCCATTATCAAATACTATATTTACATCCTTATCTAAAAATTCATTAGATACTGTCCTTCCATCTCCCATATACAAATCATAATTATCCAGCTTATATCTTGCTCCTATTATGCTTAAATTTTTAACACAGTCACAATATGCATGAAGGGAAAAAATTTGCCCCTCTTGTCCTTTTATTATCTTGGAACCCTGTAATAATTCAATGATGTTATTTTCATCCTTTATGTATCCTTTAATATTTAAATAATTACACTTTAAGAGAAGTCCTAAATTAGCAAAAACATGATCTAATCTATTTCCCGTACACCCAGTAAATATTATTTCATCTGCTCTTAAATCTACGGCCTTATTTAAGGCAATTTCAGTATCTGTAAAATTTTTGTCCCTAGGATATTTTTCTATTTTGCAATTATTGCTTTTAAAAAACATCAATGCTTCTCCCTTTATAGAATCAAAATCTCCTACAAGATATTCCGGTATAACTTTATAATTATAAAGACAATTTCCTCCTCCATCTGCACAAATTATCAGTGGATTATCCTTAATTTGCTCCTGAATAAGTTCTCTGGAGGGTGCAGTCCCTCCAGATACTATAAGCACTTTCATATTAAAATTCCTCTCTTAATATCCTTATATTATCTTCTATAGTTTCTCCCCTAAATACAGATGAACCTGCAACTATTACATTGGCCCCCTTACGTACCACTCTAGCTATATTATCTTTGGTAATGCCTCCATCTACTTCTATCATTAAATCTTTATTATACTTATCTGCCAGTTCTTTAACATACTTAATTTTACTGTCACAATACTCTATATATTTTTGCCCCCCAAAACCGGGATTTACAGACATAATAAGTATCATATCCAATTTAGGTATTAAATACTTAACATTGTCCACTAAAGTAGCAGGATTCAATGCCACGGAAGCTTTGACTCCCAAGCTTTTTATATAATCTACGGTTCTGTCTAAATGTCTATCCGCTTCAAAATGTACCGTTATAATATCTGCTCCTGCATCCACAAAATCCTTTACATACCTTGCAGGTTCTTCTATCATTAAATGTACATCAAAAGGTATTTTGGTAAGATGTCTTATACTCTTAATAATAGGTATTCCAAAACTTATATTTGGTACAAAACTTCCATCCATTACATCTATATGTACCAAATCCACCTTACATTTATCTAGGGATTTTATTTCTTCTCCTAATTTTGAAAAATCTGCAGATAATATTGAAGGTGCTATTTTTATCATAGGTAACCTCTCCCTTTTATACTAATATGTTTAATAATCTAGTATTTCTTTTTACTACTTATCTCATTCAAAGTTTTAACATAAAAATCATATCTTCTCTTATTTATTTTGTCATCATAAAGAGCTGATTTAACAGCACAGTCAGGTTCTTTGTGATGAACGCACCCTGTAAATTTACATATCCCTATAAACTCTATAAATTCTGGGAAACAATATTGAAGTTTATCTTTAGTTATATGTCCTATATCTAGTGAAGAAAAACCTGGTGTATCCACCATGAATCCATCTTCTAATTCTATTATCTCACTATGCCTTGTGGTGTGCTTTCCTCTATTTAGCTTATGACTTATTTGCCCCGTCTCCATAAGTTCCTTTCCATAAATAGCATTTAAAATAGTAGATTTTCCAACTCCTGAGGGTCCACATAAAACAGTAATATTATCTTTTAACTTTTCTCTTACCTTATCAATTCCATATCCCTCTTTTGCCTTTAAAAATATTACTTCATATCCTGTGTTTCTAATCATGTCTATAACGTCCAATTTCTTTTCCTTATCAGCTAAATCCAACTTATTAAAACATACTATAGGTTTTAAATTATTGAATTCACAGCTTATAAGAAATTTATTCAATAGATCCTCATTTATCTCTGGATGATTAAATGCAAATACTACCAGCGCCTGGGTTACATTGGCTACAGCAGGTCTTTTCAACTGACTTATTCTAGGACAAATTTCATCAATAATTCCTTGATCCCTTTCCAGTTTAATTTCTACTTTATCTCCTACCATAGGGAATAATCCATTATATCTGAATTTTCCCCTTGCCCTACATTCAATTATGCCCCTATCAGTGTTTACATAATAGAATCCTCCTATTCCTTTCATTATAGTTCCCCGCATAATTCCTCCTAATATTTAATATATTATTCTATTCCTTTTGTGGTGTGCCAGAGCCACTGCCATTATTGGAACCTCCACCGTTATTGGAACCATCTCCGTTATTTGAGCCTCCACCGTTATTTGAGCCTCCACCATTATTTGAGCCACTGCCATCATTTGAACCATCTCCGTTATTTGAACCACTGCCATTATTAGAGCCACTGCCATTATTGGAGCCTTCACCATCATTGGAACCTTCGCCTTCAGTATTTTTTGGTTCAGTATATTTATAATAATTTAAAGTTACCGTAGTACCCTCTTTAACTTGCTGCGATGCTCCTACACTTTGACTAGTTACAATCCCATCTTGAGATTTATCTGAAGTATCTACAGGATTTCTTGCAACTTTAAGTCCTGCATTTGCCATTATAGATGCTGCATCTTCTATGCTTTTACCATAAACACTTGGAACTGTTACATACTTAACTTGTGGTCCTTTGCTTATTACAATATTCACCTTTGTATTATTTTCCACCTTGGAATCCGGTTCAGGATCCTGACTTATAACTTGATTCCATGCTACTGTATTACTATATTTAGAAGATACACTTCCCACACTAAGTCCACTGCTTGTTATAAGATCCTTTGCTGTATCAATATCTAATCCAATTACACTTGGAACCACTAAAGTAGCAGGCCCTTCACTTATAACAACCCTTACCTCCGAATTTGCCTTTACTTTTGTTCCTGATTTAGGAAAACAGCTAATTACTGTACCTTGGGCTTTATCACTTTTTTCAGTTGCGCTTACCACAAAGGTTAACTTTTTACTCTGTACAATTTTCTTAGCCTCATCCTGCTTCATACCTACTATATTTGGTACTGTAACTTCACTTGAACTGCTGGATATCTTATTATAAAAGTATCCTGAAACTCCACCTATAACTATTACAAGCATAAATAAAGCTATCATAAGTATAATTTTCTTTTTCTTGGGATCTAATGCTATTTTATTCTTGAACCTATCTATTGATCCTTCTTCATCATTATAATAGTCATCCTCATTTTTATAATCATCATCTATATCTACGGGATCCATTATACGAGTCATATCCTTATTAAAATCATCATTTAATAAGCTCAATTTCTGATTATTTTCTATCTTCTGCAGATCCAAAAGCATATCTTCCATAGTCTGATATCTTCTTATAGGCTCTTTCTCTACAGCTTTCAAGATCAATTTATTTAAACTTTCATGAATATTCTCATTTAACTGATTAGGAGGAACTACAGGCTCCTGTATGTGTTTTAAGGCTATAGATACTGGACTCTCTGCATCATAGGGTACTCGGCCTGTAACCATTTCATACATAACTATGCCAAGAGAATATATATCTGTTCTAAAATCCAAGAAACCTCCCTTTGCCTGCTCAGGAGAAAAATAATGTGCAGAGCCCATTATTTTATTTGAATTAGTTATTGTAACAGAATTTGAAGCTTTTGCAATTCCAAAATCAGTTACTTTTACTATTCCATCTTCTGTTACAAGAATATTATGGGGCTTTATATCTCTATGTATAATATTGTTTTTATGGGCACATTTTAAAGCTTTAGTTATTTGAATAGCTATTTCCACCGCCCTATCTTGAGGTATTTTTCCTTCTTCTCTTATTATCTGCTTTAAAGTTCTTCCCGTAACACATTCCATAACAATATAGTTTATATCCCCTTGAGAGCCTACATCGTATATATTTACTATATTATTATCTGAAAGACTGGCAGCTGCTGTAGCTTCTCTTTTAAATTTTTCCACAAATTCTACATCAGTTGAAAACTGTTCCTTAAGAATTTTTACTGCTACATTTCTATTGAGAAGATTATCTTTAGCCTTATATACAACAGCCATGCCTCCTTCTCCTATTTTTTTCAATAGTTCATATCTATTTCCCAGCACAGTCCCTATCATCTTTACACTCTCCTTCAAATACAATAACTGATATATTATCTCTCCCGCCTCTAAGATTACTTAACTCTATTAGTTGTCTACAGCTATTTTTATTGTCATTTTTTACTATTATATCATACATCTCATTCATGCTTACCCCATTGGATAACCCATCAGTACACAGCATTACTTTTCTTACTTCACGAAGATTCACCTTAAAAGTATCTACTTCCACAGATATATTAGTTCCAATGGCCCTTGTTATTATATTCTTATTGGGATGTATAGCTGCTTCCTCTTCAGTTATACTACCTTCATCTACCAGCTGTTGTACAAGGGAATGATCTTTAGTTATTTTTGTAATTCCACTATAACCTATCGTATAACATCCACTGTCACCTACATTAGCTACTACCATTTCACCATTTTTAGCCAAGCAAGCTGTGATAGTTGTCCCCATTCCACCAAATTTTTTGTTAGTTCTAGACAATTTATAAATTTTATCATTTGCTAGATTTATAGCTCTTAACAAATCATCTTCCTTATGTATCTCCTCTTTAGACTTTATATAGGAGATAATTGTTTCTACCGCAATTTTACTTGCCACTTCTCCTGCATTATGACCTCCCATTCCATCTGCTATTACATATACTCCTAAATCTTTATTCTTATAGAAATCTGCAAAATCTTCATTTAATTTTCTTACTCTACCCACGTCTGACAAGAGCCCCACCATTTTCTACACCCTTTCTATAACTTTTTGATTCTAAATATCTTCTCCTTAATTGTCCACAAGCGGCATCTATGTCTGAACCCATCTCTCTCCTTATGGTAGTTTCTATTTTATTTTCAATTAATTTATTGTAAAACTTCTTTATATTATCTTCGGAAGACTTTTTAAAATCATTTTCTTTAACTTCATTTACAGGTATTAAGTTAACATGACATAACAGTCCTTTTAATAATTGAACTAATCTTTCAGCAAATTCCAGGCTGTCATTTACACCTTTAACCAGAGCATATTCAAAAGAAACCCTTCTCCCTGTTTTGTTTATATAATATTTACAGGCATATATTATTTCTTCTATGGAATATTTATTTGCAATAGGCATCATATCTCTTCTACTAAAGTTATCAGGGGAATGAAGTGATATAGCAAGTGTTATCTGCAAATTTTCATTTGCTAAATCCATTATCTTGGGTACTATACCACAGGTGGAAAGAGTTATATGCCTCTGTCCTATATTTAAACTGTATTTGGAATTTACCATGTTTAAAAATTTTAAAACATTATCATAGTTATCCAGCGGCTCTCCACTGCCCATTAAAACTATATTGGAAATTCTCTCATTTATTTCAGTCTGGGATTTTAAGATTTGTGCTAATATCTCTCCACTGGTTAAATTTCTTACCATTCCATTTACCGTGGACGCACAAAATTTACATCCCATCCTGCATCCTACTTGAGTAGAAACACATATTGAATTTCCATGTCTATACTTCATAACTACTGTCTCTATAATATTTTTATCTTGAAACTTATATAAAAATTTAAATGTATCTTGTGATTTTGATTTTTGCTTCTCTATTAATTCTGGTATACCAATATAAAAATTTTTTTTTAATTTTTCTATAACATTTTTAGAAATATTAGTCATATAATTAAAGTCATATTGATTTTTTTTATATATCCAATCCATTATCTGTGATGCTCTAAATTTACTCTCATCATTTACTTTCATCCAGTTCTCTAATTCTTCTATATTAAAATTCAGAATGTTATACATATATTGCACCTACCTCTGTTTTATCAATCTTGCAATAAAAAATCCATCCATATGGTTATCAGGCAATATAGTCATATACCCCTCTTCATGATAAATTATATTATGAAAATCTCCACAATATAATTTATCCAATTTATACTGGGGATTTCGAGAAATAAACCAGTTTATATTCTCCTCATTTTCCTTCTTATTTAAAGTGCAAGTAGAATATACAAGTTTGCCGCCTACCTTTACATATCTTGCAGCATTTAAAATAATCTTTCTCTGTATTTCTATTAAATCTTTCAATGAATCTTCTTTTTTATTCCACTTAATTTCAGGTTTTTTTCTTATTATTCCAAGCCCTGAACAGGGAACATCAATAAGAACTCTATCCGCTGTATCTTTAAGCTTTTCTAAATACTTTGCAGCATCTAGCTTTTTGCAAGTTATGTTTTTAATACCCAGTCTTTCTGCATTATGCCTAACAAGCGATAATTTGCTCTCATATAGATCATAGCAGTGTACATTTCCCGTGTTTTTCATCAACTCTCCTATGTGACAGGATTTTCCTCCCGGGGCACTGCACAAATCTAAAATTGTCATATTTTCTTCAACATCCATAAAATAAGATACAAGCATTGCACTTTCATCCTGTACTGTAATATGCCCTTTTTCAAAAAGAGGATTTAACTCTATATTACTACCTTTATTTATTATGACAGCTTCCTTATATACATTACCCCTTTTTACATCATATCCATTAACAATCAATTCATTCCATGCATGTTTATAGTCAGTCTTTAAAGTATTTATCCTTACTGTAACTTTTGGCACAACATTTAGTGAACCCATTATAAATTTTCCTAAATCCTCTCCATACTGATTAATGAAAAGTTCAGCCATCCATCTTGGAAAAGAATATTCAAAACATATACCCTCTATTTTATCCTCTTTATTTCCACCAAATGAATTACTCTTATTTCTCAAATAATTTCTAAGTACCCCATTTACCAGTTTAGAAAGCTTAAAAGAAATATTTTTCGAAAATTCTACGGCTTCATTTACCACTGCAAACTCAGGAATTTTATCCAGATATCTTAACTGACATATAGAAATCCTAAGCATATTTAATATATCTTTATTCATTTTCTCTAAATTGCTCTTTATAAAGTTCTTTAATATACAGTCAATAGTATATTTATACTTTAAAGTACCATATACCAACTCTGTAATTAAAGCCCTGTCCTTTTTATTCAAATCAAATTTATTTAAATATTTATTTAAAACTATACTGGAATATGCATTATCATAAAGTACTTTTTTAACAACTTCCACAGCTACACTTCTAGCACTATTCATATTCTACCTCTATTTAAAAATATATATTTATTTAATCAAATAAATTCCACAAAAACTTTAAGATATCTTTATCAACTTCTATCTCTGCTTATATATATAAGTCTAAGTAAATTAGCTACAGCAGTTAACACTGCTGCTACATATGTCATAGCTGCAGCTCTTAAAACAGATCTTGCCCCATTCAGTTCCTCTGAATAAAGTATAGCTTTTCCTTCCAATATCTTTAATGCTCTGTTTGATGCATTCAATTCTACTGGGAGGGTTATTATCTGAAATAAAACAACTAATGTAAATAAAAATATTCCTATTGTAACAAGACTTCTAATTCCTAAAATAAATCCTGCTATAAGTAATATCCAGGAAGCATTGGAACCAAAATTAACTGCCGGTACAATAGAATTTCTAATAACAAGAGGTAAATATCTATTTTTATGTTGAATGGCATGGCCGGTTTCATGAGCTGCCACACCTATTGATGCCACAGAATTTCCATGATATACTTCCTGTGATAATCTCATAACTCGCTTTCTTGGATCGTAATGGTCACTTAGCTTTCCCTGTATCAACTCTACAGGCACATCATAAAGACCACTGCTATCTAATAACATTCTAGCTACTTGTGCTCCTGTATATCCATTAAGACTTTTATATTTTGAATATTTGTTAAAAGTAGAGGATACCCTATATTGAGCCCAAGCTGCTACTAAAAGTGCAGGTATTAGTATGATAAAACTGCTATCCCAATAAAGCATAACTTACACCTCCTATAATTATTTTTCTAGTACAATATCTTTTTCTATAGAATGACCTTTTATATATTCCTTAACTTCCATAGGTTTTCCACCGGGAAATTGTATTTTTTTTATTAATATAACTCCCTCTCCACAGGCCACTTTTATTCCTTCCTTACCTACATCTAATATATATCCAGCTTCTTTTTTTGATATTTCATCTAATACTGCAACTTCATATACTTTCATATTTTTTTGTTTATATGGAGTATATGCAATAGGCCATGGATTTAAACCTCTTACAAAACATTTTATTTTTTTACTGCTCAAATTCCAATTTATTTTTGCCATATCTTTGCTAAGCATTTTTGCATATGCTGTAGGAGACTCTCCCTGCTTTTTTCTCTTAACTGTGCCTTCTTTTAATCCTTTCAATGTGTCTACCAGAAGTTCTGCCCCATTTTCCATCAGTATATCGTGAAGCTGGCCTGCAGTCATATTTTCTTCAATTTCAAAAGTACTACTCAGGAGAACATCCCCTGTATCCAATCCTGTATCCATAAACATAGTAGTATTCCCGCTTCTTTCTTCTCCCTCTATAATACACCAGTTTATAGGTGCTGCCCCTCTATACTTAGGCAGTAGGGATGCATGTAAATTAATACATCCTATTTTAGGTATATCTAATATTTCTTTTGTAAGTAGTTGTCCATAGGCAATCACAACTATAAATTCTGGTTTTATTTTTTTTAAGGCATCTATTACCTCTCTATCATCTTTCAATTTTGTGGGCTGATACACCGGTATATTATATTTTAGAGCCTCTTCTTTAACTGGGGAAAAGGTCATTTTTCTGCCTCTACCCTTTGGTTTATCCGGTTGTGTGACTACAGCTCTAACCTGAAATTCTTCCACTAATCTCCTTAAAGAGGGTACTGAAAAATCAGGAGTGCCCATGAAAACTATATCCATATACTTATTTCCTCCCTATTTTTTTATCATTTTATCTACAAACAGTATCCCATCTAAATGATCTATTTCATGACAAAATGCCCTAGCTAGCAAATCTTCTCCTTCTATTATCACTTCTTCTCCTTTTTCATTTAAAGCTTTTACTTTTACTTTCTTTGGCCTTTTTACCTCTCCCTGGATTTCTGGTATACTCAAGCATCCCTCCACATCTATATAACTTCCTTCAGAATATATAATTTCAGGGTTTATAAGTTTAAATATACCTTCACCTATATCTATTACTACAGCTCTTTTCAAAACCCCCACCTGTGGGGCTGCAAGTCCTACTCCACATTCTTTATACAAAGTTTCTTCCATATCATCGAGCAGTGTAAGTATTCTATCATTTATAACATCTATTTTTCTGCTTTTTTTTCTGAGAAGCTCATCCCCATATTTTATAACATTTCTCAAAGCCATATATTTTACTGCATAAAAATATTTACAAAATCTAAAAATTTTACAAATATTGTGCAGTTTATTCAACTCCCTTCTTTATACAAATTCATCTAAATTTAACAACTCTATACCTACAACATATTATTTGGATTCATATCTATACTAACTCTTATATCATTATAAACATGTTTCAACAAATGATAAACTGTTTTTCTAACATTTTTTGCATCATCTCTTCTTATTTGTCCCTTTAATATTATCTGCCATCTGTATAATTCCTTTATCTTTGATATTTGGCAGGGACAAGGACCTAGTAGTGTAATTTTATCATTCTTTTCCCACATATTTTTTAAAAATATGCCAACATTTTGTATATTTTTTATTAATAAATTCTCATTTTTACTACTCATATTTATAAGAAGCAAATCTACAAAGGGTGGGTATTCCATATTTTGCCTTATGCTGATTTCTTCCTGATAAAAGCTCTTATAATCATTACTAGCTGCACATCTTATACTGTAATTTTCAGGATTATAAGTTTGAACAATTACTTTTCCCGACTTTTCTCCTCTTCCAGCTCTTCCTGAAACTTGAGTTATAAGCTCATAAGTCCTTTCTGCTGCTCTAAAGTCTGGTAGATTAATGGACACATCTGCTGCTATAACACCTACGAGAGTCACATCTTTAAAGTCCAAACCCTTGGCTACCATTTGAGTACCTATTAATATATCTGCTTGTTTATTTTTGAATCTGTTATAAATATTCTCATAAGAATTTTTATTTCTTGTGGTATCAAAATCCATTCTAAGTATATTAGCCTCTGGAAACAATTTTTTTATTTCCTGTTCTACTTTCTCTGTTCCAAGCCCAAAATACTTTACATATTTACTAAAACATTTAGGACACATCTTTGGTATATCAGTTACACTTCCACAGTAGTGACACATGAGCTTTTTTTTATCATAGTGATAGGTAAAGGATATATCACAATTATTACATTTAAAAACATACCCACATTTTCTACAGGATACAAAGGTGGAATATCCTCTTCTATTTAAAAATAATATTATTTGTTCCTTTTTTATTAGTCTATCACAAATAGCCTCATACAAAGCTCTGCTAAACATGGACTTGTTATTATTTAAAAGCTCCTCTCTCATATCCACAATTTCCACTTCAGGCATTTTTATTCCATTTACTCTATTTTCTATAGTTATAAGTTCAATTTCTCCCCTTTTACATCTATAATAAGTTTCTACGGAAGGTGTAGCTGAACCTAGTATCATTTTGCAATCATATTGACTGCACTTCATTTCCCCTATTTCTCTAACATTATATTTGGGATTGCTGTCTGATTTATAACTTCCTTCATGTTCCTCATCTATTATTATAAAGCCTAAATTCTTAAATGGAAGAAAAATTGCAGATCTTGCACCTATGGCAACCTTCACCTTTCCCTGTTTTACTCTAACCCATTCATCATATCTTTCACCTTCTGAAAGTTTGCTGTGAACCACACTAATATCTTTTCCGAATCTACCTTTAAATCTTTCAACCATTTGAGGGGTGAGTACAATCTCAGGCACCAATACCAAGGATTCCTTATTCTCTTTCAAAGCTTTTTCAACTATGTGCATATAAATTTCAGTTTTGCCACTTCCTGTAACTCCATGAATTAAAAATAGCTTTTTATTGGAATTTATTATTTTATCTACTGCATTTTGTTGTTCTTTATTTAGTCTTTTCCTTGAATAATTTTCATATTGAACTGTATTATATCTATTTATAATTTTCTCATCTGATAAAAGAAAGCCATATTTTATCATAGTATTTAGAGATGACATTGATATATTGTAATTTTTACTTATAAAATTTTTAGTATATAGACCATTATTATTCTTTATTAATTCATAAATACTCTTATAAGGTTCTTTATTAAATTTTTCTTCTAGTTTCCTCCCTATAAAAATTAAAGTTTTCTTCTTATTTTTTATACCTTTAAATATTCCTGGTGGTATAAATACTTTTATACACTCAAGATACGTACATAAATATTTTTCCCTCATATTTTCTATAAGTTCTAGATCCTTTTTAGTGAAAAGTGAAAAATCATCACAGATATCAATAATCTCTTTAATCTCTATTTGTTCCTGCTCTTTATCATAGAGTCTAACTATAAACCCATCCAATTTTTTATTTCCCTTACCAAAAGGAACCTTTATTCTAAAACCTATCTCTACTCTGTTTTTTAATTTTTCTGGTACTTTATAGGTAAAAATTTTATCTAATTTTATGAAATTGTTATTTACAATTACACCTGCATATATATACACTTAATCACCCTTAAATAAACATCAAATAAGAGAGGTATGTTAAATGCCAATCCCTCTCAAACAATAAACTTTATATTTTAAAATACCTAAAAAATTAAATTATCTAGACATTATTATATCAAATATTCTTCTGGCAACTTGCCTTTTATTCATCTTATCTAAACTGACTTTATCTCCATTATTAAATAATATAGTTACTTTATTATCATCTGAAGAAAATCCAATATCAGAACCTGTTATGTCATTGGCAACTATATAATCTAAATTTTTAGCTTTTAATTTTTTCTCCGCATTTTCAATTAAATCATTGCTTTCAGCTGCAAATCCAACCAAAATCTGTTTATCTTTCAATTGGCCTAATCTTTTTAATATATCTATATCCTTAATTAAAGGTAGTAAAAATTCATTTTCATTCTTTTTTATCTTTTTATCCGAGTAACTTTTAGGTTTATAATCACACACCGCAGCAGCTTTTATTATTATATCCTGTTTATCAAAATCCTTAAGCACTGCATCTAACATTTCTTCATTCGTACTTACACCTATAAAGTTAACTCCAAAAGGAACTTTTATATTTGTAGGTCCTGAAATAAGAGTTACCTCTGCCCCTCTATCTCTGGCTTCCTCTGCTACAGCATATCCCATTTTTCCAGAGGATTTATTAGTTATATATCTTACAGGATCTAGGTCTTCTCTTGTAGGTCCTGCAGTTACCACAACCTTTTTTCCCTTTAGATCTTTTATATCATAGAGCATACTTTCAATTACTTGTACTATAGAATCTGTATTTTCAAGTTTGCCTGTGCCCACATCACCGCAAGCAAGCTTTCCTGTGGATGGTTCTATAAATTCATAGCCTAATTTCCTAAGCCTGTTTATATTGTCCTGTACAATAGGATTATTATACATATTGGTATTCATTGCAGGAGCAAAAACTACAGGAGCTTTGGTAGCCATAATAGTTGTAGTCAAAAGATCATCTGCTATACCATTTGAAACTTTGCCTATTATATTTGCAGTAGCTGGAATTATTGCCATCAAATCCGCTTCTTTAGCAAGAGAGATATGCTGAATATCCCAAGCTTCAGGTTCACAAAACATATCAATATTTACTATATTTTGACTCAAAGTTTGAAAACTCAAGGGAGTTACAAACTCTGCAGCAGCTTTTGTCATTATTACCTTTATCTGAAAATCCTTTTTCTTCAATTTGCTAATAACATCCAGAGATTTATATACTGCAATCCCACCTGTTACACCTATAACTATGTTTTTTTTCTCGCCTTTCATCATTTAATACCTTCTTTTACAGTTTCATAAGTAATTGCCCTATCACTTATTTCTTTAATAGCTATGGTTACAGGTTTAGTTGAATCTATATCTACTAGAGCTTCAGAACCTTCAATTAATTGTCTTGCCCTTTTAGCAGTCATGGTAACTAGAGTATATCTATTCTCCACTTTTTTCAATAAATCCACAATAGATGGATTTATCATCGAGTTGTTCATAAGTAACTCCCTCCTTGGAACTTAATATTTCATCTTTAATTCTATCTACTCTGCACTTTTCAGCAGCAATTATGCTTTCTATATTTCTTACTGCACATTCAATAGTATCGTTTATAACCGCATAATTGTATTTTGATACATAATTGATTTCCTTATACGCTGATTTAAATCTGGTCATAAGAGACTCCGGCGTTTCACTGCCTCTTTTTATAATCCTATTTTTAAGTTCTTCCATTGAAGGTGGAAGTATAAATATAAATACTCCTTTAGGATAAGCTTCCTTTACTTTTAAGGCCCCCTGAATATCTATTTCAAGCACCACATCTTTTCCTTCATCTATAGCCTTTAAAACCTCAGATTTAGGAGTTCCATAATAATTTCCATATACTTTTGCATATTCTAAAAAATCTTTATTCTCCACTTTGGCTTTAAAAATTTCTTCAGTAAAAAAATAATAGTTTATCCCATCCACCTCCCCTTTTCTTGGGGATCTGGTAGTGGCTGAAATGGACATCCAAAAATTATTTTTGCTGATTAATTCTTTGCATATTGTCCCCTTGCCAGTTCCAGAAGGCCCTGATATAACAATTAAAAGCCCCTTTTTCATTGTGCTTCAACCTCACTAATTTCATCTTCTTCACCTTTAGTGGACAATCTATGTGCTACCGTTTCAGGCTGAACTGCTGATAGTATTACATGATCACTATCTGTTATTATAACAGCTCTTGTTCTTCTGCCATAAGTAGCATCTATAAGCATGCCCCTATCTCGCGCCTCTTGAATTATTCTCTTTATAGGCGCAGATTCTGGACTAACTATAGCTATCAATCTATTAGCTGAGACAATATTCCCAAAGCCTATATTTATTAACTTTATACCCATATATTTCCTCCTAGTTCATTCCACATTTTGTATTTGTTCTCTTATTTTTTCTATTTCGTTTTTTATTTCTAATATGCTTTTAGTTATATTTAAATTCGTAGATTTTGAAGCAATAGTATTTGCTTCCCTATTCATTTCCTGTAATATAAAATCAAGTTTCCTTCCTACAGGTTCATCTGCAGTTAAAGTCTTCTGAAATTGAACTATATGACTATTTAATCTTACAATTTCTTCATCGATACTAGACTTATCTGCAAATAAGGCCACTTCCATTTCAATTCTACTTTCATCCACCGGATATTCTTCTAATAAATTCCTTAGCCTTTGGGAAAGTTTATTCCTATAATCTTTTACCACTTCTTGAGAATTATTTCCTACTTCAATTAATAAACTTAAAATGTAATTACATTTTTCAGATAAATCTTTTTCAAGCTTTTCTCCCTCTTTTTCTCTCATATCTACAAGCATGGAAAGTGCATCATTTAGAGCCTGTGATAAATACTTCCAGATATGTTCCACATCCTCTTCTTCCTTTTTTAATGTTATCACCTCTGGAAATTTAGCCACAAGACTTAGGGGTATATTTTCTTTTATGTCATATTTTTCCTTGATTCTATTAAAACATTCCACATAGCTGTCCGCTAAACCCTCATCCAATATGGCTTTTGTACCATAATTACTGGAACTCCTTTGAGTTACAATTATATCCACCTTACCCCTATTTATTCTTTGTAATATGACTTTTCTCATTTTATCTTCTAAAAGCATAAGACTTTTAGGCATTTTAACATTCAAATCACAGTATCTGTGATTTACACTTTTCATTTCCACTATAAAACTTTGATTCTCATCTTCTAAAGTACCTCTTCCAAATCCAGTCATACTTCTAATCATTATAATTTCATCCTTCCACATATATAACCTTATGAATCCATATTAATTATACATAAATACTAATAATAATTTCAAGGTAATTCATAGTGGAAGATTTAAAAACCTCTAAATTCCTGTATAGATGAGATAAATTATAACTTTAAAACGATTATAACATAAAATGCCCATAATAAAAGAATAAATTAAAAATTTATTTCTATTTTCCATGATGACTGCTAGAACACAAATATCATTTAAATCAAAAATTTAGAACTTCAGATAATTAAATTTAAACCTATCTAAAGTTCCCAATTGAACACATATAACTACTGATTTTTTGAATATGTTATCGTAAATACTTTAAAAAAATTATAGTATAATACATATTAAGCCGCCATTACCCTCATTTATAATTTTTTGGAGAGTTTTTTGTATTTTTACTTGAATATCTTCCGGCATTTTATATAATTTATTTTGAAGTCCTTCCTTTACTAAAATTTCCAAGGACTTTCCAAACATATTACTCTGCCATATTTTAGAAGGATCACTTTCAAATTGCTCCAGCAGAGACTTTACCATCTCCTCGCTTTCCCTTTCTGTACCCATAATAGGAGAAACCTCTGTTTGAATATCTGCTCTTATAAAATGAAGGGAAGGGGCACTGGCTTTTAATTTTACTCCGAATCTATTTCCTTGCTTCACTATTTCAGGTTCTTCCAGCTTCATTTCAGAAAGTTGTGGTGCCACAAGACCATATCCTGTTTCTTTAACTTCCTTCAAGGCTCCTGATATTTTATCATATTCAACCTTAGCTTCATGCATCTTTTCAACTATACTAATTAAATCACTTTCTCCTTGAATTTCTTCTTCACAAACTTCGCTAAGTACTCTATAATAAAGACTTTTTTTAGGCTTTAAATTAATCCTTGCAGTTCCTTCTCCCATATTAATTTCCTTTATTATAGGTTCATCTATAAATTCTATGTCACGAACTCCTTGAAGTGACCTATCTATATCTCTAACTTTGTATATAGTATCGCACATTTCTTTTACCAAATTTATGAAGTTTACCTTTAGCCAATGTACAGTATCCATTTTTTCTATCCATTCTGGCATATCAATATTTATTTCTTTAACTGGGAACTCTTTAAGTACTCTCTGGAATACACTTGTTACATCTTCTTCTTTCATATTTAATACATCCATGGTCTGCACAGGTACATCATATTTGTTTTCTAATTCTTTCTTTAAAGCTACAGTATCAGGGTCATAAGGATGCTGTGAATTTAGAACCGTTATAAAAGGTTTATTTATGGACTTCAATTCATTTACTACTCTTTCCTCTGCTTCCACATAATCTTCCCTATTTATATCCGTTATAGAGCCATCTGTAGTAATTAAAAGTCCTATGGTAGAATGCTCGTTTATTACCTTTTTTGTCCCAATTTCCGCCGCTTCCTCAAAAGGTATCTCATAATCATACCAAGGAGTAGTCACCATCTTCGCTTCTTCTCCTTCCATGTATCCTGATGCACTTTTAACTATATATCCTACACAGTCTACCATTCTTATTTTAAATTTGGCACCTCCCTCTAAATTTATCTCTATAGCTTCATTAGGTACAAATTTAGGTTCTGTAGTATGGATAGACTTTCCCGAAGAACTTTGAGGTAATTCATCTTTAGCCCGCTGCTTTTTATAGGCATTATTTATGTTTGGCAATACCATAATCTCCATGAATCTTTTTATAAAAGTTGATTTTCCTGTTCTAACAGGCCCTACTACTCCTACATATATATCCCCCTGAGTTCTCTCAGCAATATCTTTGTATATATCAAAATTTTCCAAAATATGCCCTCCAATAATCTAATATTAACAGTATATATATATTTTTATATGTAACATTTTATTACTAGATCTTTTATGAAAGCATCGATAATTGAAATAAAAGGCTAGAGAAAAACAAGCTCCCTAGCTTTTCATATTTAAATTATTCGAATCTATTTTTTCATAATTTACAATATTATCCACTATATATATTGGTCTATCTTTTACCTCATCAAATATTCTTCCAATGTACTGTCCCATTATCCCCATACTTATAAAGAGTAGACTTATCATAAATGAATTAATGGAGAGTACCAATCCCATACTTAAAATATCAACTCTATTAGCTATATTTTTAATAATTATAATGATTGCTGAAAGCAGGCTTGCTATTAATAGAAAAACCCCCACATAATTTATAAGAGACAATGGTCTGTAAGATAGCGAAGTTATGCCATCTAAAGCTAGCTTCACCATTTTACTTAACGGGTATTTTGTTTCTCCTGCAAGTCTTTTCTGCCTGATAAACTCTACATAGGTCTGTTTAAATCCTACCCAGCTAACCAGCCCCCTTACATATCTATTTTTCTCTGGCAGCGAGGACAATGCATCACATACTTTTCTATCAATAAGTCTAAAATCTCCCACATCCGTAGGTATATCCACACTAGTCATAGATTTTAATAATTTATAATATATGGAGGCTGTAAATTTTTTAAAGAAAGTCTCCCCTTCTCTTTTAACTCTCTTGCCATAAACTACTTCATAACCCTCTTTCCATTTTTCTATCATCTTCAAAATAACTTCCGGTGGATCCTGCAGATCTGCATCAATTACAACAATAGCCTCTCCCATAGCTATATTCATTCCTGCGGTTATTGCAGCCTGATGGCCAAAATTCCTTGAAAAATTAACTAATTTTATTCTAAAATCCTTTTTACAAATCAATTGTACTTTAGTTTTTGTACCGTCTTTACTACCATCATTTACAAATACGATTTCATACTCTTCTCCTGTAGAATCCATAACTTCTTTAAGTCTTTTATAACTTTCAAATATTACAAGCTCTTCATTATATAAAGGTACCACAACACTATAGATAACTTTATCTTTAAACATCTTTACACCTCACTTAACTTCATCTTTATAAAGATTATAGATAAAAATTATAGTTACAATATGTAATAGTTGTGTGAATTTTATGTGATCATAAAAAGCAACCATATTTAATTAATGATTGCCTTTAATAGGGTACTTAATTATAAAACTTACGCCCTTTTCTCTATTTACAGCTTTTATATCTCCACCATAAAAATCTATTATTTTTTTTGAAATAGCAAGCCCCATTCCAAAATTACCTGTTTTATCTTTGTACATGTTGTCAAATATACGCTCCATATCTTCATTCTTAATACTATTTCCATCATTATAAATTTCAAGTGTGGAAAAGCCATTTTTATTCTTCAAACTTATCTTTATGGTAGTTTTAGCATACCTTAGTGCATTGTCTAATATATTTTCTATAGAAACTTGTATCTTTTCCATATCGCCCCAAACCAGACTTTTATGAATATCTAATTCCCAGTGGATATCATTTTTAAGCACATTAAATCTATCTATCATATTATTTACAACCTGCCCCAAATCAACACTTTCGTTTTCCACATTATTCTCCAACATATATTCTAAAGTATTAAAATATAGTATTTCTTTAATTCTTTTTTCTAAGTTTAAAGCTTCATCTCTTATTATCTCTGCAGTTTTTTCCACGGAATCTATATATATTCCATCTATAATCGCCTCGGCATGCCCCATAATAACCATAACCGGTGTTTTTAAATCATGGGATATGCTTTGGAGAAATAGCTTTTCATTCTCATCTGCATATTTTAATTTTTTTTGCATAACATTCATAGAATCTGCCAAGCTCCCGATTTCATCATTACTTTTAACTTTAATGGGTTCTCCCCATTGTTTATTAGATATTCTTCTGGTATAATTTTCTAGTTCTTTAAGTGGCCTTGAAATATAAGAAGCTACAAGTTTTGAAGTAAAAAAGGCTATAATAATAAATATAATTCCTATAATAATCACATTATATAATATACTATTGTCTGCAAAATAGGGCATATAGGTAATAAGATAAGATTTTCCAGACTGCTGATTTTTTATTGAACTTATAATAAAAAAGAATTTCTTGTTATCATAGTATTCTTTAAACTGTTTTTGGCCGCTTTCTGCATATTTAGTAAAGCTAATCATCCAATTTCTTTCATCACTCTGCTCCGGTCTAGGTTGATTAGGAGGCTGATTTATATCCATTACCTTGGTTTCATTATTATCTATAGTAACAACCAAATTTTGTATTTCTCTCAAATTTCTCAGCTTATCAAATCTTAAGGGCTCATTAAAATTATCATTTTTTAATAACATATTGTGGGCTACCTTTAAATCTTCAATTTTAGCTTTTTCATCAAAAGCCCTAAATACAAACATATATAAAAATGAAATACAACATATTATTATAAGAATCATAATTGTAAATGTCATCCATATTCTCAACATTAAGGACTTTATTTTAGGTTTCTTCATACTCTCACAACCAATTTATATCCATAGCCATATACTGTTTCTATGGTTAACTTATCTGCTTTTTTTCTCAGCCTTCTTATGGTATCATCCACTACTCTGTCTGAACCAAAGTAATCATTTCCCCATACATTCATTAAAATTTGTTCCCTTGATATTAAATTATTCTTGTTTTCTGTAAGATAACTCAACAATTCAAATTCCTTGTTGGTAAGCTGCAATTCTTCTCCCTTAAAAAAAACCATCCTTTGATTTTTACTAATTAAATATTCTCCAATATTTATATCTGTATTTTTAGTATTATGTTCATTTCCATATATTCTTTCCATAAGCTTATTAGTCCTTATAACCAATTCCCTGGGCAAAAATGGTTTGGATAAATAATCATCACTACCAAGCTCCAGTCCCACTACCCTATCTAATTCTTCATTTCTGGCAGACATAAATATAACAGGAGTATTTTTATTATTTTGTTTTATATATTTAATTAGTTCATACCCATCTATATCTGGAAGCATTATATCCAGTATCCAAAGATCCGGCATATCCTTTATTCTTTTCTTTGCACAGCTGCCATCAAAAAAAGTAGTAACATCATACCCTTCATTTCTGAGATACTTTTCAAGCAAAACATTTAAATTTCGTTCATCTTCTACCAAATATATTCTTTTAGCCAATATTACCACCTCAACTTAAATTAGCTAGTGAAATACTTTAACGTCCCTATTTTATCATATCTTTAAAAAGCTGTCCATGAAGTATGGGTATTTTAAACAAATAATACAAAATACACAAAAAGATTCAAGGGGAAAATTATTATACATAATCCCATTCCCTTGAACCTCTGAATCACTTGATTTAAATTCTTTTCCCTACAAGCTATCTCTATACTCTTTTAAATCATATAGTTGTTTTTGAGAATCTCTGCCTCCCATTCCCTGTTGATTTTTTGAACTTGTGTCATTTTGTGTACTATTTGATGACTCAGTAGTAGATTCACTTGAATTACTGTATTCACTTGAAGAAACCACTTTTCCATTCTCTTTAACCCAGTTCATAATTTCACTACTGGAATTGCCTCCGCCTGAACCTCCTACCATTACATATCTAACTTCTCCATTTTTTACTAATTCTTTAAACTCATTCAGGGTAATTGCCTTATTGTTTCCCATAAATCCTCCGAGAGACATTACAGCTTCTCCTGTATTTAGTATTATATCGGAAGCCTCATTAGAGGATGAAACCACAAGCAGATATTTTTCATTTGTCTTATTTTCAAGCAAAAATTCTATAAGTTTTGAATTGCTATTATTCATATTATCCTGTGGACTGCCGCCTGAGTTTCCCTGCTGACCAGGACCTGATTGTTGGTTTGAAGATAGAAGTTCCAATCCTGCTGCTGGAAAAGAACCATTGAGCTTATTAAATAGTACCTGTGAAGATCCTGTAAGCGGTGTTATCAAAAGTCCTATAATTGATACTCCTACCAGAATTTTTTTCATTCTGAGTATTTTATTTTGTTCATATGTTTTTCTGCCTTTTAAAATATTTAGTGCACCCAATATTATTGAAGGTATTATACATAAAACTGCTATTAATATCATCAATACCTTAACAATACCTGAATAGCTGTTAAAGTAACTGGCTACCAATAATTGAATACCTCCATTAACTAATAACGCCCCAGGTAAAAGCCAGCTCTTCCACCCTCTCTCTTTGTAAAATTCCCACATTGAAGTAATTCCTATTCCTGCAAGTGCCGCAACTGGCGGTGCAAGCATAGTCAAATAATAGGAATGGAATGTACCTGTATTGAAGCTGAAATATATAAAGACAGGTAAAAACCACATAAACCATAAAGCTAACCCTTGTTTTCTATTATTATCTAATCTCAATCTCAACTTTTCTTTAATGGCTGAAGCTATGAATCCAAATATGGCAAGAGGTATAAACCAGCATATCTGATCTGAAAGTGTATTTTTTGAAAATAGTCTTATAATTCCCTGAGCAGCCTGACCTCCAAAGGTGCTGGACTGTACTCCTCCTTGAGTATTTCCACCTCCAGGGCCTTGTCCTCCTGCACCACCTTCCATATTTTTGCCATTATTAGAGTTAGGTGGACTTCCGCTGCTATTACCATCTGGATTCCCTGGGAATTGCCCTGAAAACTCTGTAGAATTATAATCGGATGTTTTTGAATACGATGATCTACCTTCATCAGCTTTTGAGTTTTCTTTAAACTGCGGAGGAGTTTGTCCCTTTCCTCCTGGTGCACCTCCCCCCATACCTTTACTAGATGAACTAAGGGATAATCTCTCCGTTCCATTATGACCTACTATAAGTTCCATAACCGTATTATTAGTACTGCTGTCCACATAAGGTCTATTTGCAGCAGATATGGAGTCCACAACTAATGCCCATGACAATGATACTGCCACAAGTACAAAGGTACTTACTACAAGATGGATTATTCTCTTTTTAACCGAAACATTTGTAGCAAGAAGGTATGTTATATATAATGCAGGAACTACCATATAGGCCTGAAGCATCTTTACATTAAATCCTACTCCTACAAGTGCCATACTTATTATGAGGTATTTAAATTTTTCCTTTTCCGCCGCTATGGAAAGTGCAAGGCATGCAAATAATAAAACCATCACAAGCACATTATCTATTGTATTGTTTCTGCTTGCAGCTACAAATACTGGGGTTACTGCAAGACATAATGCAGAAATGAGTCCTGCCATGCTGCCAAAGGCTCTCTTCACAATAAAATAAATTAATATAACGGAAATTACTCCTGCCAGAGCCTGAGGCAAAATTATACTAGCACCGCTAAATCCAAATATTTTAGCAAATATAGCCTGAATCCAAAAACCCAGAGGTGGTTTATCAATAGATACAAACCCTGCCGGATCAAAAGATACAAAGAAGAAATTTTTAAAACTCATAGTCATACTTTTTACAGCTGCAGCATAATAAGAATTCCCATAACCTTCTATACTCAAATTCACAAAATTTAATATAGAAGAGAGTACTACAATTAATATTAGTGCCACATTTTCTTTTATAAATTTTATTTTATTTGCTAATTTTATTTTATTCATTAAATTCACTCCCTTTTTACCTACATTCACAATGTAAGATTATACTATGCAAAAATTATAACCTTTGTTTGTTGTGTAAATATCAAAAATCTATGTGAAATTTATGTGATTGCAAATAATTTAAGGAGATTATACATTAATATATTTCACTTTTTTTATCTCTACTCATTAATTCATATACAATATATTTAGGATCTTTTTCCTGAAATAATATTTTATAAAGGGCATCTGTTATAGGCATCTGTACTTGTAATTTTTCTTTTAATCCATAAAAAGCATTACATGCCTTTATACCCTCTACCACCATGCCTATTTGTTCCACTGCTTCTTTTACAGGCATTCCCTGCCCTATAAGTATACCTGCTCTTCTATTTCTACTGTGCATACTCGTACAGGTAACTATAAGATCTCCTATACCTGTGAGCCCTGTGAAGGTTTCCCTTTTTCCCCCCAATTTTTCTCCAACTCTCATTATTTCCGCAATACCCCTTGTCATAAGTGCAGCTTTAGAGTTGTCTCCATATCCTATTCCATCAGAAATCCCGGCAGCCAGGGCAATTATATTTTTAACTGCCCCCCCAATTTCTACACCCACAATATCCTCATTTGTATAAACTCTAAATTTTTTTGTCATAAATAAATCTTGAATTTTTTCTGCATATTCCATATATTTTGAAGATGTCACTACTGTAGTTGGTATATCCTTTGCCACTTCTTCTGCATGACTTGGTCCTGAAAGTACTACTACTTTATTGTCATGCAGTTCTTCCTCAATGACCTGTGAAAGTCTCTTTGTACTTTCCTCTTCTATTCCCTTTGCTATATTTACAATTATTTGATCTTTTCTTATGAATTTTTTAAAATTTTTACAAACTTCCCTAACAGCCTGAGAAGGTACTGACAAAACTAGAACATTTCCCGCTTTTATAACTTCTTCTGCATTACTAGAAGCCTTCACTCCTTCTGGAATTACTACGCCGTGAAGATACTGTATATTTTCTCTTTTTACATTTATATCTTCTACTATGTGCAATTTTCTATCCCACAAATTTACCTTTATGCCTTTTTTTCCAAGCATCACTGAAAGGGCAGTTCCAAAACTTCCCCCACCCAAAAAAGATACAGATAAACACATAAGTTATTCCTTCCTTTCCCTAAATTCTAATTTTATACCGGTTCCGGTAAAATCAAAGCTGTCCCTCAATTGATTTTCAATATACCTTCTGTAGGAAAAATGGATACACTTAGAATCATTTACAAAAAACACAAAAGTAGGCGGCTTTGTACCTATTTGTGTAACATAGTAGATCTTCAATCTTTTATTACCTACCACAGGAGGCTCTTTCATCATTACTATTTTACCTATTATGTCATTTAAAATTCCCGTTTTTATCTGTTTGCAATAATTATCATAGCATTCCCTTACCATCTTAAAAATTCTATTTACCCGTTGACCTGTTTTAGCAGAAATAAACAAATAAGGTGCATATGACATAAATGAGAGACTACTTCCTATGCTGGTCTTGTATTTATTTACAGTTTTTGTATCTTTATCTACCAAATCCCATTTATTAATTACAACCATTATAGCTTTATTTAATTCATGGGCATATCCTATTATTTTTTCATCCTGTTCACTTATATCATGGGTGGCATCCAACATCAATATGCACACATCTGCCCTCTCAACCGCAGTATATGTCCTTATAACACTGTATTTCTCTATTTCTTCTTTAACCTTACTTTTTCTTCTAACTCCTGCAGTATCTATTAATAAAAATTTTCCTTCATCTGTTTCTAAATAACTGTCTATAGCATCTCTCGTAGTACCTGGAATATCACTCACTATTACCCTTTCTTCTCCTAAAAGTTTATTTATAAGAGAAGACTTTCCTACATTAGGTTTTCCTATAAATGCTATTTTTATATATTCGCTGTCTTCATCTTCATTACCTTCATTTTTAAAATTTTCCACCAGCTTATCCAGCATATCTCCAAGTCCTAATCCCTGAGATGCAGAAATGGATATGGGCTCTCCTATTCCCAAGTTATAAAATTCGTATATATAATTTTCCTGCTTCATATTATCTATTTTATTTACCACAAGCACTATAGGCTTCTTACTCTTTCTGAGCATTTGAGCCACTTCTTTATCGGCTGCGGTGAGCCCTTCTCTTCCATCTACTATAAATATTATTACATTTGCAGTTTCTATAGCCACCTGTGCCTGCCTTCGCATTTTAGAAATTATTACGTCATTATTTTCAGGCTCGATTCCCCCCGTATCAATTATGGTAAAATTATAATTCAGCCACTCCGCCTGAGCATACACCCTATCTCTGGTAACTCCCGGAGTATCCTCTACTATGGATATTCTTTTTCCTGCAAGCTTATTAAATAATGTAGACTTTCCTACATTAGGCCTTCCTACTATAGCCACTATTGGTTTTCCCATTAGTCATTCCACCTCACTGTTTTCATTTATGATCTGTATTAAATCTTTTCCTGTATAATCACATACCAGTATTTTTCTATTTAAAGAATTTTCTAATTCTTCCAGAGTTACATCATCTAAAAATACTCTTTTATTTGACTCTGAAAGTTCATATCCTTTTCGCAGCATACATTCTGGTATAATCAAATAATTGCCTAAAATTTCACATTTTAATTGTTCTAATATATCCTTTGAAGTAACAAGTCCTGCTATAGTTATAGTGTTACCAAAGAAATTGTTTATTATCTTTTTTACATGGATTATTATATGAGGATTTGTTTTCATTATTTTTTTAGCTGCATTTTTTATTTCCTCATATGCTAAATCCCCCGTTATAAGGGTAAATGAGCCCTTTGCCTTTAAATTTAAATCCTTGAGTCCATTTTTTATATTGTCTCTAAAAATCCTTACCATTCCCACTCCATCTTCCAACTGCTTATAATTCTCATAAAATTTGGCGGAGGGGATTTCTTTATTTGAAATAATGTAAAATTCATCTGAAAATCTTACAAAGGGAACTCCTATTTCTTTTATGTATTTTTTCTGAAGTTCTTCTGCAATTTCCAGCTGCTCTCTGGCAGAATTTTCATTATATTGTTTTAAATTAAAAAGTCCCTGTCTATATTTTGTAATTCCTACAGGTACCACTGCCACATTTTCCACTTCTGGATATAATTTATAAAGATCTTCTATAGTTCTTTTAAGTTCCCTGCCGTCATTTATACCAGGGCACAATACTATCTGACAATTTATTTTTATATGATTTTTTGTAAGCTTTTTCAGTACTTTATAGATATTTCCTGCAAATCTGTTATTTATCATTTTTACTCTTAACTTGGGATTGGTAGTATGTACCGATACATTTATAGGACTTATTTTATATTTAATTATCCTATCTATATCCTCTTTGCGCATATTTGTTAAAGTAACAAAATTGCCCTGTAAGAATGCCAGTCTTGAATCATCATCCTTAAAATAAAGAGTTTTTCTCATTCCCTTTGGCATCTGATCTATAAAACAAAAGATACACTTATTATGGCAACTTTTAGGTTTATCCAAAATTGCATCTTCAAATTCCACCCCTAAATCTTCATCATATTCTTTTTCTATCTCTAAAGTCCATATTTCTCCGCTTTTCTTTTGAATTTCCACTTCTACATAATCATCACTTATAAGAAATTTATAATCTATAATATCTTTGACTTTTGTATTATTAATGGATATAAGATAATCTCCCACTTCCATTTCCATTTCTTCGGCAATACTTCCAGGTTTAATTGCCTTAATTTTATTTTTCATGCATACAACTCCCAGTTAAAATTTTTATTCAAAAGCTAAAAGTAGTTAATACCCCCATCTTCTTCAAAGGGAGATAAGCATTGCTATATTCCCGGATAAGTCCTTCCCCTAAAGGATAACGTATTCTAAGTGCTAAAGACACTAAGAATACTGTTAATAAGGTTCAGATTGCACACTTAGAATATACTCTAATATACCCATTTAGTCAATTATTAAAGTTTTTGGGCATATACACCAAAAAATAAAAAATCTCTCTAAAAATTATTTTATAGAAGAGATTTTTAAAAATTAAATTAATTCTACTAAAAATACTAAAACCCCTGAAATAAGTGCACAGCCAGGTATGGTAACTATCCATGCAAAAACTATATCTTTTACCACAGCCCATCTTACCGCCGAAAATCTCTTAGATGCACCGACTCCCATTATAGCTGTAGTTATTATATGAGTTGTACTAACTGGTGCATTAAACATAGTGGCGGTAAATATTACTGCTGAGGCTCCCATTTCTGCTGAAAAGCCATTTACAGGTGCCATTTTAGCCATTTTACATCCCATAGTTTTTATTATCTTTTTTCCGCCAAGGCCTGTACCTAAAGCCATAGCCAGTGCACAGCAAACTTTTACCCACAACGGAACAGCAAATACCTGAAGAAAACCTGTACTTACCAGGGTCATAGTTATAATTCCCATGGTCTTTTGCGCATCATTTCCTCCATGATTAAAAGCTATCAGCATAGCAGAAAATATCTGGGCTTTTGAAAAAATCTTGGTTACTGTACTGGGTCTTGTATTTTTTAAAATCATATTCATAATAGTCATAAATACAAATCCTATTATAAATCCCATTATAGGTGATAGTATAAGCCAAAGTATAACTTCAAAAAAAAGACTTCCCCAATTGATTATGAGAAAAGAACTTTTATATACAATAGCAGAACCGACTAACCCTCCTATTAATGCATGAGAAGAACTGCTTGGTATTCCAAAATACCAGGTTATTAAATTCCATATTATAGCCCCTAAAAGTGCTGCTATAATTACATTCTGAGTAATATCATTGGGATTTACTATACCTTTTCCCACTGTTTGTGCTACCTTTACACTCATAAATGCTCCTATAAAATTAAAAAAAGCTGACATTACTACCGCATCTTTAAGTGTCAGAACCCTGGTAGATACACAACAAGCTATAGCATTCGCACTATCATGGAAACCATTTATTATATCAAATACCAATGCAATTATTACTATTACTACCGTTAAAATTAAAGTACCGCTAAGCATTTTTCATTACTACCCCTTCGATAACATTAGCTAAATCTTCACAAGCATCCAGTGTATCTTCTAAATATTGATATATTTCTCTCCATTTTATAACATCTATAACTTTCATATCTTTCCTAAATATATCTCCAATAGCTTTTCTTGAAAGAATATCTCCTTGTTCTTCTATTCTATTTACTTCTATTATCCTCTTAGCTAGATGTTTGCTTGTTTTCATATTTTTTAACTCTTCCATTATAGAAATCAGTTCCTTGCAGCAATCAACTATCATTTTACTTAAACTACGGGCTTCATCAGTACATTCATTTACATTGAACATTACAAATCTACTAGCTGTAGATTCTATAAGGTCAATAATATCATCTGTATCCTTTGCTATAACATATATATCCTCTCTATCAAATGGAGTAATAAATGTGCTGTTTAGCTGTTCTAATAGTTCATGTTGTTTTTTATCTCCTTGGTGTTCCACCTCTTTTAATTTTTTTAAATTTTTTTCTGAATTTTCAAGATCGTCCAAAAAATCTAATAACATTTTTGAAGCTTTATAAGCAATATTTGCAGTTTGCACAAAGAACTCATAAAACTTGTCCTCTTTTGGAGTAAAAGTAAACATTATATCCCTCCTGGCATTGAAAGTATACATTTTCGACCTTATAAAGTATACCATAAATTTAATAAAAATTAAATAAAAAAAAGACTTTAAACCCTCTTCAGTTTAAAGCCTAACCTCTACATAAACTATTCATTTAAATCTTTTTGCTCTCCTGTAACTAAATATATGGTTCCCTCGCATATGTTAGTTACATGATCCGCTATTCTCTCTAAATATTTACAAACGAACAAAAGCTGAGTAGCTTGGTTTATTTTATCATGATCTTCACTCATAATCTCTATTAATTCCTTAAACACATGCTTATACAATCTATCTATTTCATCATCCATTTTACAAGCAGCATAGGTTTCATCAACATCTCTATCTACATAGGCATCCAGGGCCTTTTTTATCATATCATTAACTATTTTAGACATTTTACCTATGTCTATCAGCTTTTTTACATACTTTTCACCTTTAAGCTTTATAGTTATTTTGGCTATATCTACGGCATGATCTGCCATCCTTTCAAGATCTGTTATTATTCTAGCTGTTGTAAATATTGTCCTTAGATCTATGGCCAGAGGCTGTTCTTTTGCAGTGAGTTTTATACATTTATCTTCTATCTCTCTATATAGACCATCTACTAAATCATCATTTTTTATGGTCTCTTTTGCCAAATTCTCGTCCTGTTTAACTAGTGCCTCTATACACTGATGAATTTGTTTTTCTACCATACTCCCCATTCTCAATACATCATTATGCATTTCTTCCAATGCATAGTCAAATGCCTTTCTGGTCATAATAACCACCTCTTTTCAATTATTAATTACATTATGACATATATTACAATATTTAAAAAGTATTTTCAGTAAAATTAGCCAAATCTTCCTGTGATATAATCCTCTGTTCTCTTATCTTTAGGTTTATAAAAAATATCTTCTGTTTTTTCGGCTTCAATAATTTCCCCATTTAAGAAAAAGGCAGTATAATCGGATATTCTCCCTGCCTGCTGCATATTATGAGTCACTATTATTATGGTATATTTCTTCTTTAACACATCCATAAGTTCTTCTATTCTCAATGTAGATATGGGATCCAGTGCTGAAGTAGGTTCATCCATTAAAAGTACATCTGGCTGTACAGCAAGAGTTCTTGCTATGCACAACCTTTGCTGTTGTCCTCCAGATAGGCCAAGTGCATTTCTGTCTAATCTATCTTTCACCTCATCCCAAATGGCTGCATCTCTTAAGCTATTCTCTACTAATTCGTCTAATATGCTTTTTTTCTTCATACCATGTATTCTTGGCCCATAGGCTACATTATCATATATAGACATGGGAAATGGGTTAGGACTTTGAAATACCATTCCAACTCTTTTCCTTAAATCTATAACGTCATAATCTCTGTATATATTTTTACCTTCAAAAAATACTTCCCCTTCAATTTTAACCGAATCTATTAAATCATTCATCCTATTTAAAGTTCTTAAAAAAGTTGATTTTCCACATCCTGAAGGTCCTATTAAAGCTGTAACAGAATTTTTTTCCACACCTAGATTTATCTTTTTAAGAGCTTGATTGGAACCATAATATAAATCAAGGTCTTCTGTCTGTATTATATTCATCAACTCTCCCCCTTATTTCTTACCTGTATATGATTCATATATTTTTCTACCTAATACCCTGGCTATAAGATTAAAAAGCAGTACCATAATTACTAAAACTGCAGACGCCTTATTGGCTATCTGGGCCGCATCAGGTACCATTCCCTCAGAATTTAATTTCCATATATATACCGCTAAAGTTTCTGCAGGTCTCATTATACTAAAGGAAGACCCCCTATCAATTAAACTCATATAGGAAAAATTCAATTTAGGTGCACTCATACCCGCCGTGTATAAAAGAGCCGCAGCTTCTCCAAATATTCTGCCTGCAGCAAGTATTATGCCTGTAGATATCTGTGGTATAGCCGATGGAAGAATCACTTTGCTTATGGTCTGCCATTTGGTGGCTCCAAGACCTAAACTGGCTTCCCTTACAGGTGCAGCAGCTGCAGTTATGGCATTTTCACTTACTCTGGTTAAAGCAGGTAAATTCAATACAGATATGGCAAAGGCTCCTGATAAAAGAGTAAAACCCCAATTTGTCATGTTTACAAATATTAAAAGGCCAAACAATCCAACTACAATAGAAGGTAATGATGCCATGGTCTCTATACATAATCTTACTATATTTAAAAATATCCCTTCTTTTGCATATTGGGATAAATATATCCCCGCCCCTATGCCAAAAGGAACACTTATAAGCAGTGCCACTATTAACATATAAAAAGAATTAAATAACTGAGGGGCTATACCACCTCCTGATTCCCCAAATTTGGCTTCTCCAAATAAAAAAGACGGTTCTAAAAATCCCATGCCTTTAACTAGTATATATCCTATTAAAAGTACCAAAATGAGTACTATAAAAACAGTCAATCCATAAAAAACTCCAGTCCATAACTTATCTCTCATTTTAGCATTCATCTTTTAACCTCACTCCTTTTTCCAATGGCCTTTATTATTAAAATAAATACAAAAGAAATTATTAAAAGAAACAATGCCAGAGACCATAGTGCATCATTCCATGCAGTCCCAGACACTGTATTTCCCATATCCATGGTTAAAATACTAGTCATAGTAGATGTAGGACTTAAAAGACCACTCGGAAATTTTATGGTATTTCCTATTACCATTTGTACTGCCAAAGCTTCTCCGAAAGCTCTAGCGAGTCCTAATACCACTCCTGTAAGTATGCCATTTTTAGCAGAGGGAACTATTACTTTACTTATGGTCTGCCATCTGGTTGCCCCTAATCCATAAGATGCCTCCATGTAACTTTTTGGAATAGTTTTTACTGCATCTGCAGATATACTGGATATGGTAGGTAGTATCATTATACTTAGAACCAATATACCTGCTATTAAACTAAAGCCAATTCCATGAAAACTGTTCTTTAAAAATGGTATAAGTACGCTAAATCCTATCCATCCATATACTACAGAGGGTATACCTACAAATAATTCCAGCGAAGGCTGCAATATTTTAGAACCTATCCTAGGAGATATGTAATGCATAAATACAGCAAGGGCTATACTTATGGGAGCACTTATTATAACCGCCCCTAAAGAAACAAAGGTAGACCCTGCAAAAAATATAAGTGCTCCAAGCTTTGGAGCATTGCCGTCTGGTGCCCATTTAGAACTAAATAAAAATTCCCATAGAGGATATCCCCTTTTTACAAAAGTGGCCATACCTTTTGAAGTTATAAAAAATATTATACTTAAAGTAAGAACTATAATCATAGCTCCACAAAATGTAGCAAAAAATCTGCCTATATATTCTGTTTTTAGTTTATACCATAATGACTTTTTTTCTATATTTGTCATCTTTGATAACCCAACTGATTTTTTTTCCATATTTACCGACCTCAAAATTTTATTTTATAAATAACTGGCTGTTTAAACAGCCAGCTAAAAATAATTTCTATTTCATATCACTCATAGGGATATATCCAAGCTTCTTTATGGTTTCTTTATTTTCATCACTTAATACATAATCTATATATGCTTTTGTCACACCTTCAGCTTCTCTCTTTGTATACATATGTTCATGAGACCAAAATGGATATTTACCTGAAATTATATTTTCTGAACTAGCTTCAACATCTTCTATTTTTAAAGCTTTAACATTGTCCTTAACTGCATCTGTTAAATAAGATAGTGCTAAATAGCTTATAGATCCTTCTGTGGTCTTAATTGCATTTTCAACATTTCCATTGGAGTCTTGTGTTGTTCCAAGTCCTTCTTTTTCCTCTTTTCCACCCATTACAGTATCTTTAAATGTAGCTCTGGTGCCTGATGACTTAGTCCTGTTTATAACATTTATTTTCATATCACTTCCGCCTAAGTCCTTCCAATTAGTGACTTCTCCTGTAAATATCTTCTGTATCTGTTCTTTAGTCAGAGAATCAACTCCTACATTAGGATTTACTACTACTGCAAAGCCTATAGCACAAACTTTATGATCTACCAGCTGCTTTGCTTGATCTGCATCCAGCTTGGATTCTGCAGTTACATCAGAATTTCCTATATTTGCCGTACCCTGCAGTGCCAAATTTAATCCTGTACCGCTTCCTCCTCCCTGGACATTAACAGTTACCTTTGGATTTTTTTCTGAAAATGTTTTACCTATTTGTTCTGCCAGTGGCTGAAGCGCAGTAGAACCTGCCAAAGTTATTGAACCGGATAATTCCTGATTACTGCTCTTATCTCCCTCTTCCGTACTATTATTTCCTCCACAGCCTGTGAATATTCCCATAGTCAGTACAATAGCCATAGTTGCTAAAAAACCTCTTCGTATTCTTATATTCATAATAATATAGACCTCCTTAAGATTTAACCTCATATAAAAAAACAACTTCAATTTCCACAGTACTTATAATATTCCACTAAAGTTAATCCTTTATTATAGCTATGTTAATTAAAATTAACATCCAATATTTTTAAATATATCAGATGTTAACCTAATCTATATAATTATTCAATTATCATATCTATGCTTATTATTAATATCTATAGGTATTCTAACTGTGAATTTACTGCCCTTGCCAATCTCACTGTTTAATTCTATAGTGCCACTAAATTTTAAAGTTATATGTTTTACTATAGCAAGGCCGAGCCCTGTCCCTCCCTGACTTCTGGATCTTGCTTTATCAACTCTATAAAATCTCTCAAATAATCTTTCCTGATGCTCTTTAGAGATACCTACTCCATTATCTTCTACCCATATTAAACAGTCATTCTCCTGAAATGCTGTACCAACTTTAACCCATCCTCCATTATTGGTATATTTTATTGCATTGTCCACTAAGTTTATAACCATCTGTTTAAACCTGTCTGCATCCCCCCATATATCAGGCATTTCACAGCTTATTTTCTTGATTTTTATATGCTTTTTATCTGCAAAAGGTTTCATCATATAACATACATCATCTATTATTCCATTTATATCTATAAACTCTATTTTATCCATTTCATTACTTTCTATATGAGAAAGTGTAAGTATATCATTTATCAGCCGTGTAAGACGCTCTGCTTCATCATCTATTATGTTTAAAAATTTATTTCTATTTTCTACATCTTCCACATATTTTAGAGTTTCTGCAAATCCCTTTATGGATGTAAGGGGAGTTTTTAGTTCATGAGAAACATTGGCTACAAATTGTGATCTCATATTTTCTAGTCTTTTTATATCCGTTATATCCTGAACTACCGCCACTATACCTATTTTTTCATTACTATTTATAATATAATCTGTCTTTATTCTTAAATCCCTTTCTTTAGGTCTTAATATTCTAATCTCTTTATATTCCTTCTTTACGCTTTTAAATATATCTTCCAATTCAAAATCTCTTATACTGTCCATTAAATTTTCCCCTATTACATCTTTTGAAATTCCAAATATTTTTTTTGCATAGGGATTTATCATTATAATTTTATAACTGGTATCCACTGCTATCACTCCATTATCCATACTTTTTAGTATAGCTTCCAGTTTATTTGTTTTATCTATGGAGTCCTTTAAGGTATTTTCCAGTTTATCCGCCATGTGATTAAAAGTTTTACTAAGCCTTCCTATTTCATCTTTAGAATTAATTATAACCCTTTTATTTAAGTTGCCACTAGCTATACTAAAAGTAGTATATTGAAGTTTTTTCAAAGGTCTTACTATTGATTTTGAAAGTTTTGAAGCAAAGATTAAAGATATTAATATTGAAAAGGACATTATAAACATATAATATCTTAAATAATTATTCTCAAATCCTTTTATTGTCTGCATAGTTAATGAGCTTCGTATTACATATCCATTCTCAAAGACAGTAGCAAAATATAATGTTTTTTTATGGGTGGTATCACTTATTCTGATATCATATCCTGTTCCATACTTCCTAGCTTCTTGTACTTCTTTTCTCCAATTATGATTACTCATGGTGTACTCCTCTGCCATGGAGTCTCCAAGAACTTTTCCATTCTTATCTATAAGAGTTACCCTCATAATTTCATTTGAAAAGATTTTTTTAAGAAAACTGCTTTTATCCTCTATTTTTTCATTGTTTATTATATTCATTATGATTTCATTGTTTAATTTTAAAGTATCTTTCATATTTTTTATATATTCGCGATTTTCAATCAGTATAAATAGCAACGTAGCTATTATCATACTAAATATAAGGGTAGATACCATAGATAACATTAATTTTTTTTTCATTTTATCCCGTTACTCTTTCCAGTTAAATCTATAGCCAATTCCACGTATGGTTTCAATATATTTAGGTTTTTTATCGCAGCTTTCTATCTTCTGTCTTATGTGCCTTATATGAACATCTACAGTTCTAGTTTCCCCTACATATTCATATCCCCATATCTTATCAAGCAGAAAATCTCTGGTCATAACTCTGCCTTTATTTTTTATAAGCATCTGGAGAAGTTCAAATTCCTTAAGTGTCAATTCTACTTTTTCTCCATTTTTAAGCACTTCATGTCTGTCAAAATCTATACTTATGTCTCCAAACACATAGTACTTATCTAAAGTTTTTATAGCAGTTCTTCTTAGTATAGCTTTCACCCTAGCCAATAATTCTCTTACAGAAAAAGGTTTTGTAATATAGTCATCCGCCCCAAGTTCCAATCCCAGAACCTTGTCAAATTCTTCTCCTCTGGCAGTTATCATCATTATAGGAGTAGAGGCTATCGACTCGTCTTTTCTTATTTCTTTGCATACATCATACCCGTCCATTCCCGGAAGCATGACATCAAGCAAAATAAGTTTTGGTCTTTCCTCCTTTGCTATTTTTAGTGCTTCCATTCCTTCTGAAGCTATGATAGTTTTATATCCATTATTTTCAAGATTGAATTTAATAAGTTCACATATATGCTCTTCATCATCTACTATTAATATTTTTTCTTTTGACATAAATCGCACCCCTTTTATACAATTCACAATTCACAGTTGACAATTCATAGTTCACAATTCACGATTCACAATTTACAGGAGAATTGAGATAAATAAAAGAAAAAAGTCTTCCCTGATATTTATTTTTTCTGTAAGAATACAGATCATATTCTGTGTTACAAGAAGTACAAATATCCAGGGAATTTATATTCTCATCCCGTACTCCACTATCTTTTAACTGGTATAAAATGCATTCTTTTAAACTCAGATTCCGTCCTTCAAATATATATTTATCTTTATAAAAAGTTGAATTTTTAAACTCATTTATTACCTCTTCCCCCACCTCATAACAAGAGCTGCATATATGTGGTCCTATACATGCTGATATATTGAAAGGATTACTTTTAAAATCCTTTTGAAGTTTTTCTATGGTCTTTAAAACAATACAGGATAAAGTGCCTCTCCACCCACTATGAACTGCCGCTATAACTTTTTCTTTTCTATCGTATAAAAGCACAGGAGCACAATCTGCATTAAATACTCCTACAGCCTCATAGGGTACATTTGTAATTATTCCATCTGCATCTTCTAGATTGCCCTTATAAATTATACTGTCGCATCCATGAACTTGATTTAAATATCCTATATTTTTTAGATTGAACCAACCTTTCAAATTATTAATATTTTTTCTCCCCATGTCTTCTAGCTTGTTAAAATTCAAGTTATTTTTAGCCGTTGAAAATACCGCTGATGCCCCTGGAAAATTTATCTTTATAAACTCATACCCTTCAATTAAAATTCTCTCCATATTATCCTCCATATTTTTAGCTTTATAATGAACTTTATTTAAATATATTTTAACATTCTTTATCAAACAATAGCAGTATATATATTTTTTTAACTTTGATTTAACAAATCGGGGGTAAAAAAAAATAAGTGGTGAATATCTATTGACCACTTTATCTATTAGAAATTAAATTTTTTATCTCTTCCATAAAAGTATTTATATCTTTAAATTGCCTATATACAGATGCAAACCTCACATAAGATACTTCATCTACTTTTTTTAAACTTTCCATAATCATTTCCCCTATATCAGAGGAATTTATTTCTGTGAGTACACTGTTACTTATTTTCTTCTCCACCTCATCTGCTATTTCTTCAATCTGTTTTCTTGAAACAGGTCTCTTCTGACAGGCTTTCATAAGTCCATTTAATATTTTTGTCCTATCGAAATACTCCCTACTCATATTTTTCTTTATGACAAGCAGGGGAACATTTTCAATTTTTTCATAGGTTGTATACCTTTTATTACATTTTAAACACTCTCTTCTTCTTCTTATAGCCATTTTGTCATCTGTAGCTCTGGAATCCACCACCTTACTTTCTCCATATCCACAATAAGGGCATTTCAATTTTATTCACGTCCTTTTTAATATAGTATATAAATAATTATACACCTTTAGAACGAAAATTCTACTAATTATTACTTTTTATCCGATATATTTTCTCCATCTACCAAAATTACATCCACCCCTATTTTTCTCACATTATCCCAGGGTACCTCCAAATCTTCATTTTTGTTAAAAAAAGATACTTTACCTGTTTGGGAAGGTAGAATAATAGATATTATCCTATGTTCCTTGCAATTTACTTTTAAATCTTTTATAAATCCCAACTTTATTCCCGTATTTATATCTATAACTTCCATATCTCTTAAATTAGTTAAAGAAAATAAATCTTTTTGTAATTCCATATATGTAATCCCTCCATCTTTTTATTAATATAAACCAAACAATAAATTCAAAATTTTATACATACTTTCTCATGTGCCTTAATGCAGTTTTTTCTAATCTTGAAACTTGCGCCTGTGATATTCCTATTTCATGTGCTACTTCCATTTGAGTTCTTCCATCGAAAAATCTTAAGTTAAGTATTAATTTTTCTCTATCGTTTAATTTTTTCATTGCCTCTTTTATAGATATATTTTCAAGCCAATTCTCATCAACATTTTTTGTATCACTTATTTGATCCATTACATAAATTGCATCCCCACCATCGTGATATATAGGTTCAAATAAAGATACAGGATCCTGAATTGCATCCAGTGCAAATACTACTTCTTCCCTTGGCAATTCCAGTTCTTTAGCTATTTGTGATATAGTAGGTTCTTTATTATTTTCCCTTATTAATTTATCCCTAACCTGCAGTGCTTTATATGCAATATCTCTAAGAGAACGACTCACTCTTATTGAATTGTTATCTCTTAAATATCTTCTTATCTCTCCTATAATCATAGGTACTGCATAAGTGGAAAATTTAACATTCTGACTTAAATCAAAATTGTCAATAGCCTTTATAAGCCCTATACATCCTACTTGAAATAGATCATCTACGTTTTCTCCTCTGTTATTAAATCTCTGTATTACACTTAACACCAATCTTAAATTGCCTTTTATAAATTTTTCTCTAGCATCATTATCTCCCTGCTGCATTTTTATTAAGAGTTCCTTCATTTCTTTTTCTTTTAGAACTGGCAATTTTGATGTATTTACGCCACAAATTTCAACCTTATTAATTATCATGTAATCAGCCCCTTTAGAATATATAGCATTTTAAGTATTTACTAAGACGCTGAATTTTATACTAAAGACAAACTTATAACATTTTATTTATTTCTTTTCTTAGTCTTCTTATTATTCTCTTCTCAAGCCTAGAAATATAGGATTGGGATATACCAAGCAAGTCCGCAACTTCCTTCTGAGTTTTTTCTTTTTTACCATTTAACCCAAATCTTAAATTAACTATTTCTTTTTCTCTGTCACTTAATTTTTTCATGGCAATTACCAAAAGCTGCTTATCCACTTCATCTTCTATAAAGCTATACACCACATCATTATCTGTTCCTAAAATATCAGACAACAATAATTCATTTCCATCCCAGTCTACATTTAAAGGTTCATAAAAAGAAATTTCTGCCTTTACCTTACTATTTCTTCTTAAATACATAAGTATTTCATTTTCTATACATCTTGAAGCGTATGTAGCTAATTTTATCTTTTTTTCAGGATTGAAGGTATTTACTGCCTTTATAAGTCCTATGGTTCCTACAGATACTAAATCTTCTACATTTACTCCTGTGTTTTCAAATTTCCTAGCTATATAAACTACTAATCTTAAATTTCTTTCTATAAGGGTTGCTCTTACTTTTTCATTTCCTGAAACTAATCTAGATACTAAATCCTCTTCCTCCTTTTTGCTAAGGGGAGGAGGTAGTACATCATTTCCCCCTATATAGTATATATTCCTTATGGCAAATTTAAATTTTGTTAGTATTCTGTTTAATAATATTTTTAACTTAAGCATAATTACCCTCCACTATCAATTGTTTTTACTTATATTACTCCTCTAGATAAAAGAGCATGATAATCATCAAGCTGACTTAACTTATCCTGACAAAGAGCAATTATAACCTCCCTATATTTTACCTCTTTTCCAAAATTTATTTTTATTATATCCGGTTTAAATCCCAGAAGTTTCCCACTGGAACCATTTATAACCCTATAGGGTATATAAAATTTCCCAAACTCTTCTAAGTTCACACTATCAAACACAGATTTTTCAACTATCACTACAGGTAGGTTGGTAGCAGGCTCTCTTAATTCATTTCCCGTATCTAAGAAAGCTTTTACTTTTTTTTCTTTATCTTTAAATATAATATCTACTTCGTAAACTAGGGTAAACAGGTCTTTTCTATCCTTAATATAAATTACTAATCTATCGATAGTTATATAACATATCATAAGTGAAATAAAGAGCCATTGATATGGAAAATTAGTTATCATAGCACTATTTACATATGAATATCTATTATATTGAATAAACATACATATCCCTGCTAAAAGCATAGAGTATAGTATAAATACACATAAAATTTTAAAGTCAGTTATAATACCTTTATTACCGAAAGAAATATAGACCAATACCACTGCCACTACTAATTTAAAATAAACTGTGGAAAAAATACTCAAACAAGGATAAATTAATGTAATTGTATATATACTTCCTATAAAGGCTCCTAAAAAAATGCGCTTAAAATTTATTACTAATTTCAAAGTCCTTCCCGTAATATATAACAGAAAAAAATTCACTATTAAATTTATTAAAATTAATAAATCTAAAAATACAACCAATTATTGTTCACCTCCAGCCATAACTTATTAATATCTATTTATATTATATACTTATGAATTTGAAAATTTTGTCATTTTGGAATTGTATATAATATTTTTATTTTCTATATTATGCCAATAATTTTCCTTTTATTCTTAACAATTTCTTTCCCTTTAATAACTTTTTAGTGATTATGGATTATTGTTGATTTTTAATATAAGAAGAATTTGTGGAAATGGTGAAGCATGCAGAAAAAATAAAAAATCCACATATGGCATCTAATTGCCATATGTGGATTTTTTATTTTTTCTGCCTTCTTAAAAAAGCAGGTATTTCTAAATCATTTTCATTAAACTTTTCATATTCCACAGAAGCAGCAGCTTCATTTTTACTATTGATTATATTATTGGATTGAGATTTTTTAATATCCTTTTTTACAGTTAAATCTTCTTTAATTTGATCTTTTTCAGCTTCAAAACCTGTAGCTATAACTGTAATTCTTATTTCATCCTTTATATTTTCATCTATAACAGCTCCAAATATTATATTGGCATCAGGATCTGCAGCCTCTTGAACTATTTCTGCTGCTTCATTTATTTCCAGCAGCCCAAGATCTTGTCCACCAGTTATATTAAGAAGAACTCCTGTAGCTCCTACTATAGAAGTTTCAAGCAGAGGACTGGATATAGCCTGTTTGGCAGCATCTTGTGCTCTATTATCTCCATTTCCTTTCCCTACCCCCATGTGAGCAAGACCTTTATCTATCATAATTGTCCTTACATCTGCAAAATCTAAATTTACAAGACCAGGTATGGTTATTAAATCTGATATACCTTGTACACCTTGCCTTAATATATCATCTGCGAATCTAAAAGATTCCATTAAAGTTGTCTTTTTATCTACTACAGAAAGAAGTCTTTCATTTGGAATTGTAACTAAGGTATCTACCTTATCCTTTAAATTTTTTATGCCCATTTCTGCATGCAGCATCCTTTTCCTGCCCTCGAAAGGGAAAGGCTTTGTAACTACTCCTACTGTGAGTATTCCCATGGATTTAGCAATTTCTGCAATTATAGGTGCCGCCCCAGTTCCAGTTCCGCCTCCCATTCCTGCTGTAATAAATACCATGTCTGCCCCTTTTATAGCTTGTGTTATCTCATCCTTATTTTCCTCTGCAGCTTTTTGTCCTATTTCAGGATTTGCTCCTGCTCCAAGTCCTTTAGTAAGCTTATCTCCTATTTGTATTTTTTGTGACGCCTGTGAAAGCATTAATGCCTGTTTATCTGTATTTATAGCTATAAACTCAACATTTTTTAATCCTTCTTTTATCATTCTATTTACTGCATTATTTCCCCCGCCGCCACATCCTATTACTTTTATCTGTGCAAATTGCTGAACATCTACATCAAAATCTAACACAATACCTAAACCTCCCTTATTAAAAAAAGTCCGTAAAAAATTCTTTTATTTTTGTTACAAACCCCATATGTTTATCCTTATCATTCTTCTTTCCTAATCCCACAGCTATTTCCTCATAACTAGTTACATCTTCATTTTTATTTGTTGTAGTATCTATATTTTTATATTTTATTGAATTAGAAACATCCTTTACTATACCAACTGCTGTAACATACAGCGGACTTGAGGCCCCTATATATTTCGTAGTTCCAATCCTCATAAATTTTTCTAACAGATTTTTGCCAAAATCTTCTATGCCCTTTATTGTAGCTATACCTCCTCCTACTAAAACTATACCTGAAAGCTTATCATAATATTCAGAAACTCTTATTTCCTTGTCTATTATAGAGAATAATTCTTCAACCCTAGCTTCCATAATCTGAACTAAAATATCATAATCAACTTTAACCTTATTATAATCCGCATTAACCTCTATTTTTAAGCTTTTCTTCCCTGGATCCGCACTTACACTTCCATATTTTATTTTAAGTTTTTCTGCCTCTGAAAAAGGAAGCTTAAGACATACTGCAATATCATTTGTTATAATGCTTCCACCTAAAGCTATAGTACTTATACTTCTTAAAATTCCTCCTTCATATATATAAATATTTATAGACTCTGAACCCACGTCTACAAGAGCTACTCCCCTTTGAATCTCCTCTTCTTTTAATACTACTTGGGATATAGCTATAGGTTGAAATACTATTCCAAGCACCTTTATTCCTGCCTTATTTACACTTTTAAAAATATTATTTATTATAGTTGAACGAGCCAGTATTATCTGGGCATCCACTTCCAGTCTAAGTCCATTCATACCAATAGGGTCTTTTATATTATCATAGCCGTCAATTATGTACTGCTCAGGTATTACCCCTATAACTTCTTTGTCGTTTGGAATAGTAATAATTTTAGCTGCTTTTAAAACTCTTTTAACATCATTATACCTTATTTCACGATCTTCTGACGATACAGCAATTACCCCTTTATTCCAGATAAGTTCACTTATTCCTCCAGGCAAAGATATATATGCTTCATTTATTTTAATATCTATCATTCTCTCTAATGAACTTATACAATTTTTTATAGATTCAGAGGTTTTATCTATATCCACAACTATTCCTTTCTTCACACCATTACAGCCTGAAGAAGTTATCCCTAATATTTGCATCCTTCCGTTTCTTTCCACTTTTCCTGCTGCAGCACAAATATTGGATGAACCTATATCTATTCCAATTATATATCCACTCATAAAGTATGTCCCCCTTTTTTTCATAAACAGACTTTTCGGATTTAAGTGGATTTTTACCACTTATCATTAATTTATCCAGAAACATCCATCCATTACTAATACCTCCAGATTATTTAAAATGAAGAATAATCACTACTGTGTTTCCAGATAAGTTTTTCTAAAATTCATGCGGAGAAAACTATTTATCATAGCAAATTCCATATGAATATTAAAATTATTTGATATATCAAAAACACTACTTAATTCAAATCTTAGGACAATTTAATCTCCATATAAATTATTACTAGCAACTTAGTTTACTTCACTCCTAATAATAAAGTTATATATTATTACCTATAATTGAATTAACTAAAGTATTAAATTATCAACTATAGAATAAAGGAAACCGTCAAAAATATATATTCAACAAAAAAGCTAAATTTCCTCTTATATTTTATCACATTTTAATAAAATCTCAAATACAGTTAAATAATACAGATTGGAATTAAATTCATATTCATCCAAAACATAGTCTATTTTCCTCTTCAAACTCTACTTCATTTACACTTCATTAATTTTTTTAAATATAATTTCATAGTAATTTCATATAAAATATTAAATTTATTCATAGTAATGTTATTTTATTGGAATATATTTATAATATCAAACTAATTATATTATGATATATCCCAAATTAACCCTAATATATATTTAAGGGAAAAAACCTACAGTTTTTTCCCTTAAATCAAAATTATATTTATAGCCTTAATTAACTTTCTCTAATTCTTTTATTTTTATACTTCGGCTGTGGGTAGTGTGACTCCATTCTTTATCATTTTTATTTATAATACCCTGCACCGAAATTGGAAACCACGTAATTGCATAAATAGGATAAATTATGTAGTAAAAAAATATTTTTAAATCTAATTTTTTTTCTAAAACCAACATAAATGGAGTATATATAAATTGTAATATTGAAAGTAACACCGCTGATATTGTAAGCAGATTAAAATTCACTGAATATACCACTGTATTAAAATTGGATATTAGGTGGTATGTTCTCATGAGATATTGAACTCCTCCACTTACAACAGATAATCCTATGAGTACAGTTATTATAGGTTGAATACTGTATAGAGCACAGTCAAAGAGAACAAAATCAAAAGTTTTTATTGATTTTTTTATAAGTTTAAAAAAATATCTGCTTGATACATCTGCAAATCCTTGCATCCATCTTTTACGCTGTTTCCATGATTGAAAAAGTGTAAGAGGCTTTTCATCGTATATTATAGCATTATGAGCCCATCCTATTTTATATCCATATAAAACCAACTTACAGGTAAATTCTAAATCTTCCGTAAGACAAGTTGCACCCCATCCTAATTTCTGTAAAATATCTGTATTTATACAAAAACCAGTTCCACCTAACTGGGTTGATAATCCCAAATTACTTCTAGCTAGTTGAAACATTCTATTACAGGTCCAAAATGCTATGGAATAGCTTCCTGTTATCCATGTATCATAAGGATTTTTACTATCTAAATATCCTTGGACAACTTTATATCCCCTAGAAAGCTGTTTATTCATCTCCTTTAAAAAATTTTTATGTACAAGATTATCCGCATCAAATATAGCAATTGCATCATATTTTCTTTTCATGTTAAAAATTTTTCGAAACATCCATTCCAGTGCATATCCTTTACCTCTTTTACTGCCATCAACTCTTTCATACACTATAGCACCTTTTTCTCTAGCTTTTATTGCAGTCTTATCCGTACAGTTATCTGCAATGACAAAAACATCATATAATTCTTTAGGATATTCAAGTCCATTTAGGCTTTCTAAAATATCCTTAATTACAATTTCTTCATTATGAGCAGCTACAATTAATGCAAAACTATTCTTAGGCTCTACCTCTTGTTCATCCCTTCTCTTCCATATTCCAAAAAACGATATACACAGATAATATATTGATATTATATAGACCATGTAAGTCAAAACACGAGAGGCATTAAGAATTATTTCTTTAAATATGCTCAATTTAATCCCCCCTAATTCAAGGTTATTTTAGCATAAATAAGAATTAATTACTATAGCAATTCTCTTAATCATGTAAAATATTTTACATGATTAAGAGAATTGCAAAACAGCTTTATATAAAAATAAAACTTTTCAGTTTTATTTTTTATTATACCCTTTTTATAAAGACATCATTCGAGTAAGTATATTGCGATCGATAGAATAGGCAAGAGCAGATTCATAAGTTATATATCCCTTTCTATAAAGTTCTGCTAAAGACATATCCATTGTTTTCATTCCATATTTTATACCCGTTTGCATAGAAGATTCTATTTGGTGAGTCTTGCCTTCCCTTATCATGTTTTTAATAGCCTCTGTGGCAATCATAATTTCAAGTGCAGCTATTCTTCCATCTCCATTTGACTTTGATAAAAGCTGCTGAGATACTATTCCTTTTATTACCGCAGATAACTGTATTTTTATTTGCTGTTGTTGATGAGGTGGAAATACATCTATAATTCTATCTATAGTTTGAGCTGCACCTACAGTATGTAAAGTAGAAAGTACCAGATGGCCAGTTTCAGCAGCAGTAAGTGCAATAGATATTGTCTCTAAATCTCTCATTTCTCCAACTAAAATCACATCAGGATCTTCTCTTAATACCGCTTTTAAAGCATTAGCATAACTTAAAGAATCCTTACCTATTTCCCTTTGACTTATTAAAGACTTATTATGCTTATGTAAATATTCTATAGGATCTTCAAGGGTTATTATATGAGCTGCTCTATTAGAATTTATTTCATTTATCATAGCTGCTAGGGTTGTACTTTTTCCACAGCCGGTAGGACCTGTTACTAAATTTAATCCTCTCTTATGGCTTAATAATTCTTTTATCACTGGAGGAAAATTAAGTTCATTTAAAGTAGGTACCTTCAATCCTACAACTCTTACTGCAATAGCACTACTCCCTCTTTGTTTAAATACATTTACTCTGAATCTTCCAAGTCCTGCTACAGAAAAAGATATATCAATTTCACCAATTCTCATATACTTTTCATAATCTTCCTCTAATATTTCTCTACTAAATTTATCTGTATCTGATGGTTGTAATTTTTCCTTTCCCAATTTTTTAAGTTTTCCATTTATTCTCATAGCAGGAGGCGCCCCCACTGTGAGATGTAAATCTGATGCATTTTCTTCTATAGTTTTTTCCAATAAATTTTTTAGTGATACCACTTTAGGTTCCCCTTTCACACACATTTGCTATTTACACCATTAATGTATAAAAATAAGACTCATAACAGCTACTTCTACACTATGAAATTGATTAAAGATAAATTTACTAACTATTAGGTAAACTACTCCTTATCTATAATCGTCTTTTATTTCTAAATTTTTATATATATTTTAAATTTAGATAAAGTTATTTTTTATAGAATCTAAAGAATACATGAATACTATTATAAATTCCACGTATATGTTTTATTATAATTTTTGATATATAACCTAACATATACAATGGAATTTATTAAAAACATTAATTCTACTTTCATTATTGCTCCTAATATTACTTTGCACCATAATTTAGTTCTTTATATAACTTTTTTAAAGCTTTTTTTTCAATTCTGGATACATAAGATCTGGATATTCCTAGAATTTTAGCTATTTCCCTCTGAGTTTTTGGCTTACCTTCTAAAAGCCCATACCTCATTTCCACTACACTTTTTTCCCTTTGAGATAGACAGGTATTTATTTTAGAATATAATTTTTTTACTTGTATTTTTTGTTCTACTATTTCAATTATAGAATCTTCATCACTACTTAGTACATCCATAAGAGATATTTCATTGCCTTCCTTATCTACACCTATTGGATCCTGAAGATATACTTCATTTTTAATTTTTTTGTTATTCCTTATAAGCATTAATATTTCATTCTCTATGCATTTTGCCGCATATGTTGCAAGCCTGGTACCCTTACATGAATCAAAGGAATCTATTGCTTTAATTAACCCCACAGTTCCAATAGAAATCAAATCATCCACATCTTTACCAGGATATGAATATTTTTTTACAATATGTGCTACCAGTCTTAAATTTCTCTCCACTAAAATACTTTTAGCAAGCAAATCTCCTTCTTTTAATTTCCTTAAATAATATCTTTCTTCTTCATCATTTAAAGGTTGAGGAAATGAACTATTATTAGTAACATAAGCTGTCATAAACACTACATTTCCTAGAATGTCTAATAAGCAATTTGTTAAAAACACTGGCTGCTCCTCCTAATAGTGCTTATTAATATACTATGAACAGCCTTTTTAAAAAGTGCATATATAAAAAAATTTATTTAATTTTTTATATTTTATTTTAAATAAGGTACTATCTTTAAAACTATATTTTTAAAAATTGGAGCTGCCGTATTTCCTCCACTTTCACTATCTTTGTCTATATCTTGAACAAATACGACCATAGAATAATATTTCCCAGAAACCTTAAAAAATCCTACGAACCATCCATCAGAGTGTTCTTCTGCATTTTTATTTTGCCCTGTCAATTCTATCCTTTGAGTGCTTCCAGTCTTTCCTCCTATTTCCATGCCATCTATATATGCGGATCTACCGGTACCATTTTTTACTACATTTATCATTTGATCTTTAATCTCTTCTGCAGTAGATTTTTTTATTACGGAGTTACTTGTTGTATTTAAAGATTCTATAGTATTATTTTGGTTATCTACATAAGCATCTAACAAATAAGGTTTAACATAAGCTCCATCATTTACAACCGTATTTGGTATACTTATAGCTTCTATTGGCGTTATTCTTATATTTTGCCCTATAGCTGCAAGTCCCACACTGCCATCACTAACATTAGGATTTTTAACTTCAAATATTCCTTCTTTTTCCCCGTCTAAATTCAAAACTTTATCAAATAATCCCTGAGATTTTGCATTATCATAAAAATTATTAAATCCAACTTTATTCCCTATTTGTGCAAATACATCATTAGAAGATAGTGTCAGAGCTTCCTCCGGTGTTAAAACATTATACTTTTCACTCTCTTCTCCATATAACCCTTTACTGGTAAATTTATCATTTGTTTTTATTATACCTTTATCAAGTCCAGCTTCTTCTACAATAACTTTAAATGTAGAGCCCGGAAAAAAACCATGATTAGTAGCAATACCTAAATTCACATTAGGTTTTGTATCGTCTTTTTGTACTAGAGCTTTTATTTTGCCAGTACCAGCTTCCATTAGCACAACTCCAATTTGGCCAAAATTTTTGTTTTCACTGGTATTTAATATTTGCTTTATGCCATTTTGTATACTTTTATCTAAAGTTAACCTTACATTTACATTATTCTCAGGCAAAGTAGTTTTTTCATTTATTATTTTACCATTTGCATCCCTTTCAAATACAATTTGGGGCTTTTCATTATCCTTAATCTTTTCATATATCTTCATCTCCAGAGAATCTTTAGATTTTATTGTATTGTCTGCAGTTCTCTTGGAATTTAACAGTAAATTTTCTATGCTCCATACCCCAGTTCTATTTAAAGGCGAATATTCATATATATAAAATCCATTTACATCATGTATATTTTTTAGTTTATTATAAGTACTTAAATCAATCTGATAGTATAATTTTTCACTGGTATTCAATATCCCAACCTTAGCCAGATCATAATTCTCGTTATAGTTCCTAAGAGTATATATTAATGTCAACATACTTTCTGAATTTGCATCTGGATTATCTTTTAAAAATATATCTGGAGATATTACAACATAATACTCTTTATTATAATTCATAAGCTGTTGTCCATTACAATCATATAGTACGTAATTGGCATCTGTTAAAGATTCTTTATAGGAATACTGAGAATTAGCCATTACACTAAGCTCATCTTCTTTTAAATATTGAAGACTTATTATTTTAAAATACAGCATTAAAAATATAATATTAAAAATTAAAAATAAAATGCACTGCCTATTTTTTATTAAATTTCTATTTATTTTCAACATAAAAACACCTCATCTAGACTAAATTTTTGTCCAAAATAAGGTATTTTATTCATTAATAAATAATTATTGAACTATATTTACAATTTTTTTAATTTTATAAGCATATCTCCCTCTTGAAGCTCCTTATCTACCTTAGCTGTAAATATCATTTGAGCCACCGGTGCAGCTTCTATTTCTTTACCTTCTTCATCTTTCATATCATCTAGATTTATACAGAAACCCTCTCCTTCTGGTCTCAATACCTCTACGTTATCTCCATCAAAAACTTTATTTCTCTGTTCTATAACTGCTATGTCCCTGCGACCATCATAACTTTTCACTATACCTATTATATCATAATCTCTTATATAAGAGGAGGTATCATGGATCTGACTAGAAGTATCCCCAAAATAAAATCCTGTAAAATAAACTCTATGACTTGCTTTAATCAAATCTTCCATCCATTTACTTTGAAACACATAATTCTTTGGATCTTTAAAATAGGCATCAATAGCTCTTCTATAAGCTTTTACTACAGTAGCTACATAATAAGAACTTTTCATTCTTCCCTCTATTTTAAATGAATTTATACCACATTCTACCAATTTAGGGATATGTTCTATCATGCAGAGATCCTTTGAGTTTAATATATAAGCTCCCCTATCATCTTCAAATACAGGAAAATATTCTCCTGGCCTTTTTTCCTCCATTAAATAATATTTATATCTACAGGGTTGAGCACACTGACCCCTGTTGGAATCTCTTCCCGTCATATAATTTGAGAGCACACACCTGCCCGAATAGGATATACACATAGAACCGTGAACAAATGCCTCTATTTCACAGTCTTCTGGTAGATGTTCCCTTATCTCTCTTATTTCCTGGAGGGATAACTCTCTTGCAAGTACTATCCTTTTCATACCCTGACTATACCAAAAATTAGCAGACTTCCAATTTACATTATTGGCCTGGGTACTTAAATGCAATTCCAAATCAGGAACAACTTCCTTTGCGGTTATTATTATTCCTGGATCTGACACAAGTATTGCATCTGCTTTTAATTCATATAATTTTTTTAAATAATCTTCCAATCCTTTTAAATCTTCATTGTGAGGAAATACATTTACAGTTATAAATACCTTCTTGCCTCTACTATGTGCATACTCTATCCCTTCTCTTAGCTCCTCATCTGTAAAGTTATCTGCAAAGGCCCTTAAATTCAGTCTGCTTCCTCCAAGATAAACTGCATCAGCTCCAAAATTTATGGCTGTCTTTAGTTTCTCCAAGTTTCCAGCTGGGGCTAAAAGCTCTGGTTTCTTCATATCAATTCCTCCTCACCGTAACAGCTATACCATCTCCCATAGGTATAATTGATGTAACAAATTTATTATTGTCAGATATATTACTTAAATATTCTCTCATTCTTTTAACTATAGTTATTTTCCTTTTTACTACCAATTTATCCCATGCCACCATTCCTCTAAAAAGCACATTATCTGCCACTATTATTCCATCCTTATCTAATAATTTAAGGCAATAAGGTAGAAATTGATTGTAGTGTCCTTTACCTGCATCCATAAATATAAAATCATATTGTTCTTTTGTATTTTTAAGTACCTCCAGACAGTCCCCTTCAACAACCTGAATACAATCCATAAATTTATACTTTTCTATATTATCTTTGGCAATTTCCACCATATTATTATCTCTCTCCACAGTGGTTATTAAACTTTTTTTTCCAGAACTTATACTCATTAAAATTGCAGAATAACCAATGGCTGTTCCAAGTTCCAAAATTTTTAAAGGTTTTTTTATACTTATCATAAGTTCTAAAAATTTTGCTACTTCTTTTTGAACTATAGGTACGGAATTTTCTTTTGCATAGTCCTCTAGTTCTTTTAATACATCCTTATGTTCTTCTATCAGTGATCTTATATAACACTCTATATAATCATATGCAACATTACTCATTTTTCCCTCCAAAAATCAATCTCCCTGGGTAGCCTTTTTTACCTGTAGAAACTTTTCGTTATCATCCGTAAAAAAATGTGTGCCATCATTATTGGAAACAAAATAAATATAGTTTGTATTAGAAGGCTTTATAGCTGCAAGAATACATCCTTTTCCGGGATTGCATATAGGCCCCTCTGGAAGCCCACTCACTTTATAAGTATTATACACAGAATCAACTTCCAAATCTTTATAATATAATTTATCCTTGTGTACTCCCAGCGCATACAATACCGTAGCACAAGATTGAAGTTTCATTCCTTTTTGTAATCTGTTATAAAACACAGAAGCTGCTTTTCCTCTTTCTTCTGGAATTTCTACCTCCTTTTCCACTATGGAAGCCATAGTTATCATATCATCAAGATTACTACCTTTTAACTGTACACCGGTATTCTGCTCTACTTCTTCTATAACTGAAGTAAACCTATCCAGCATGATATCAATTATAGCTTTTCCACTACTTCCCTTTAAAAACTCATACGTATCCGGAAATAGATATCCCTCTAAATTATATCTTCTTTTAGAATCTGCTTTTATAAAATCAGGTAATTTATAATTTTTACAGCTTTCCAAAAAATTTGCACTTGATATTATACCCTTTTTCTCCAAAATACTTCCTATATGTTCTATATCATATCCTTCAGGTATTAAAACTTTTACAGGCTCATCATCTTTGATTCCCTTCTTTAGGTAAGTTTCAAAATTATCTAAAGTTATATTATTGGAAAAGGAATATATTCCCTTTTTTACTCCAATATCTCCAAAATGTCTGTTTATATACCATTTTAATATAAATGCATTTTTTATTAATTTTTCTTTTTCTAGTTTATCTACCACCTGAGATAAATTTTTTTCATTATTTATACTGATATTTACTTTACCTTCATTATACCTAAGAGGGTATTTTATGTTTGTCACCACAAAATATAAAACACCCACTATTATGATTAAAGCCAAACTACAGAGTAAAAAAATACTTTTTAAGTTTTTTTTCACTATTAACAATCCTTCCTATTTTTTTCTCATGGCTTTCCTTCTCTGTTCCGAATTTAATATCTTCTTTCTCATTCTTATACTTTTAGGAGTTACTTCCACCAGTTCATCTGATGCTATAAACTCCAGTGATTTTTCCAGAGTCATTTCATTCAAAGGTACTAATTTTAAAGCTTCGTCAGCTCCAGAAGATCTGGTATTTGACAAATGCTTTTTTTTGCATACATTTACCTCTATATCCTCCGCTCTAGAACACTCTCCAGCTATCATTCCTTCATATACTTCCACTCCTGGTCCTATAAACAACGTTCCCCTTTCCTGCGCATTATAGAGCCCATAGGTTATGGATGTTCCCGTTTCAAACACCACAAGTGATCCCCTTGTTCTTTCAGGTATGTCCCCTTTATATTCTTCATAATCATCAAGCAGATGGTTCATTATGCCATTTCCTTTAGTATCCGTCATAAATTCATTTCTAAATCCAATAAGTCCTCTTGCAGGTATTTTAAATTCCAATCTGACATATCCATTTACTGCAGAGGTCATATTTACCATATTAGCCTTTCTAGGCCCTAATTTCTCCATGACTACTCCCATAAATTCTTCCGGCACGTCTATAATGAGGTGTTCAATAGGCTCTAACCTCTTTCCACCTTTTTCTTTAAATATAACTGTAGGTTTTGAAACCTGAAACTCATAACCTTCTCTCCTCATAGTTTCTATTAATATTGAAAGATGAAGTTCTCCTCTTCCACTTACCTTAAAACAATCAGGTGAATCAGTCTCTTCTACCCTAAGAGATACATTAGTCTCCAGCTCCTTCATAAGTCTATCCCTCAAATGCCTGGAAGTAACAAAATTCCCTTCTTTTCCAGCAAAAGGGGAATCATTTACCATAAAATTCATACTCAGCGTAGGCTCATCTATATCAACAAAAGCAATAGCTTCAGGTTTTAATATATCTGCAATAGTTTCTCCTATATTTATATCCTGTATGCCTGAAACTGCAACTATATCCCCGAGTTTAGCCTCATTTACTTCTTCCTTTTTAAGTCCATTATATATATACAGATTAGATACCTTTACATTTTCTATTTTATTTTCCCTTCTTATTAATGCAACCTGCTGATTTTTCTTTATACTTCCTCTAGTTATCTTCCCCACACCTATCCTGCCTACATATTCATTATGATCTATTGTGGTTACCAGCATTTGCAGGGGCATATCAATATACCCTTTTGGTGCAGGAACATTTTTTATTATAGTATCAAACAAAGGTTCCATAGTAGCTGAATCATCTTCTATTTCATACTTTGCAAAACCTGCCTTAGCAGAACAGTATACCACCTGAAAGTCAAGCTGGGAATCACTGGCACCCAGTTCTACAAATAAATCAAATATTTCATCTAAAACTTCAGAAGCCCTTGCATCTGGTCTATCTATTTTATTTATCACAACTATAGGTTCAAGCTTTAACTCCAGTGCCTTCTTTAAAACAAATTTTGTCTGGGGCATAGGTCCTTCATAGGCATCCACTACTAATAAAACACTATCTACCATTTCAAGCACACGCTCAACTTCCCCTCCAAAATCAGCATGTCCTGGAGTATCTACAATATTTATTTTAACTCCTTTATGTACTACAGAAGTATTTTTTGAAAGTATGGTAATTCCTCTTTCTCTTTCAAGGGCATTAGAATCCATAACCCTTTCTTCTACCTTTTCATTTTCTCTAAATATATTACTTTGTTTTAAAAGTGCATCTACCAATGTGGTTTTGCCATGATCAACATGGGCAATTATTGCCACATTTCTTATGTCATTTCTTGTAAATAAATCCATTATTATTCCTCCAATTTGAAATTAAGTATGTATATATGTCAAAATATATACATATACTGAAAAAATTGGATACTTTCTTGTATCCAATCAAAATTATAATATACTCATTTTAATATTATAGTATTAAAATGTCAACTTTACAAATATTCTTGATAAAGAAGCATTATACTTCCATAATTATAGGTAATATCATAGGCTTTCTCTTTGTCCTTTCATACAGAAACAGCCTGAGTACCTCTTTCACATTAGACTTTATATTTGCCCATTCTGTAATATGCTTTTTCTCACATTCATTCAAAGCATTTCTCACTAATTCTTTTGCTTCTTCCATTAAATCTTCAGACTCTCTAACATAAACAAAACCTCTAGATATTATATCAGGTCCTGCAATAACACTTCCACTTTCCTTCTCCATAGTAATTACTACTGTAAGTATTCCATCCTGAGACAGATGCCTTCTATCCCTTAAAACTATATTTCCTACATCTCCTACCCCAAGGCCATCTACAAATACCTGTCCAGATACTACTGTACCACTTTTTCTTATAGAATCTTTAGAAACTTCTATAATATCACCATTATCTGCTATAACTACATTATTTGGAGAAAGTCCAAGGCTTACAGCTAAATCTGCATGCTGTTTTAAATGCCTATATTCCCCATGTACCGGTATAAAAAACTTAGGTTTTACAATAGTGTGTATTAATTTTAGTTCCTCCTGACAAGCATGGCCAGATACATGTACATCCGCCAAGGCTTCATATATTACATCTGCTCCCTTTTTAAACAATTGATTTATAACTCTGGAAATTAATTTCTCATTTCCAGGTATGGAATTAGCTGAAATTATTATAGTATCTCCCGGAATAATATTCACTTTCTTGTGTTCGGAAGCTGCCATTCTCGAAAGAGCTGACATGGGCTCCCCCTGACTTCCCGTAGTTATTATAGCTATTTTATTGCCATTATATTTATTTATATTATCTATGCTTATAATTGTATTTTTTTTAATATCTAAATATCCTAGTTCTGTAGCTACTTCTACTATATTTTCCATACTTCTTCCAGAAACTGCTACCTTTCTGTCATACTTCTCTGCCGCAGTAATAACCTGCTGTATTCTGTGAATATTTGAAGCAAAAGTTGCTACTATTATCCTACTTTTTGCAGAAGCAAAAAATTTTTCAAAGGCCTCTCCCACAGTTCTTTCAGACATGGTATAACCTGGTCTTTCCACGTTGGTACTATCACACAACATAACAGTTACACCTTTTTTACTAAGCTCTGCAAATCTGGCTAAATCAATTACACTTCCATCAATAGGTGTATAATCAACTTTGAAATCTCCCGTATGGAGTATAATACCCGCTGAAGTGTGTATAGCAATAGCCATGGAATCTGCTATGCTGTGGCTAGTTCTTATAAATTCTACCAACATACTATCTAACTTAATTACATCCTTAGCCTTTACATGTTTAAGATCTACTGAATTAATTAAATTGTGTTCTTTCAGTTTAGTTTGAACAATGCCAAGAGTTAATTTACTGCCGTACACTGGCACATTGATCTCTTTAAGAACATAAGGTAATGCTCCTATATGATCTTCATGTCCATGGGTCAAAAATATTCCTCTTACCCTGTCAATATTTTTTTTCAGGTAAGTAATATCGGGGATAACCACGTCTATACCCAACATTTCTTCATCAGGAAACTTCAAGCCACAATCAATTACTATTATATCATTTTTAAATTCTATTACCGTAAGATTTTTCCCGATTTCACCCAATCCACCTAATGGAATAATTTTTACTTTTTCTTTTTCTTTACGCAAAAAAATCTTCCCTCCTTCTCTTTATATTTATTTATATTTATTTTGATTTTTTTGTACATTCACTGCATATACCATAAAATTTCAAACTATGATTTAGGATTTTAAAATTATATTTTCCTTCTATTTTTCTCTCCAAAGACTCCAAAAGATCATCAGTTACTTCAATTATTTTAGAACATTTAGTACATATTAGATGATGGTGATGATGGTTTTCTTCCCTATGGACTATTTCGTATCTATTACATCCATCATTTAAATCCAATTTACATATAACTCCTATATCCTCTAAAAGCTGTACAGTCCTATAAACTGTAGCCAAGCCAATTTCAGGACAATCAATTTTAACCTGATCATATATCTGCTCTGTAGTGAGATGTTTTCCTTCATTTTTTATTATAATATCTACTACAGCCCGTCTTTGTGGTGTAAGTTTATATCCCTTTTCTTTCAAACTATTTTTTAACCTCTCTATTTCTGAAGTAGAAAGCTTCGACATTACTATACCCCGTTTCACCTTTAAATTTAAAATATTCCTAAAACAAACTATCACAGTATAAGTCTAATATAGCATAATATAGCTGTCAATTGAAAATCAGTTAATATTAAAACTAAAAGCTATAGACTTCCTTATAGCCTTTAGTTTTAACATTAACAAATTATTTTAATCATTAAACAGAGCTTCATAAACTTCTGAAACCTGATTGAATTCCTCATCATCTTCCACTGTTATAAATGCTTCCCTTCCATCTTCCCCTTCAACTATTTTTAGTACTATTGCCTCCTTAGAATCTTCATTTTCCTCAGGCACTACAATTATATACTCTCTATCCTCTATATCAAATTTAGTCACCACCTGAAATTTAACCTTATCTCCCTTTTCATCCTCCAGCATTAAACTGCTAACATCATTTTCCATATTAAAATTACCTCTCTTATAAGATTAATGTTAAAAATAATTCTATTTTGAAATTCTATCTAAATACCCCTGCAATATGTATGTAGCCGCCATTTTATCCACTATTTTTTTTCTCTTTGCCCTAGACAAATCCGCTTCCAGCATGGCTTTGTTAGCCGCCACTGTAGTAAGTCTCTCATCCCACATTTTTATAGGCAAATTTATGACTTCCTCTATAATATTACAAAATTTTAATACCTTTTCACTTTGAGGTCCTAAAGTTCCATTCATATTTTTAGGCAGCCCACAAACAATTACTTCCACCTTATATTTATCACATATGGCTTTCAGCTCCTCAATATCCCTGTCTTCCCCTTTTCTCTTTATGGTAGTAATTCCCTGTGCAGTTATTCCTAATGGATCACTTAAAGCCACTCCTATAGTTTTATTTCCTATATCCAATCCAAGTATTCTCAAATTATTACTCTCCTATTTTTATTATTGTCATATTTAAAATAAAAATGTCCAAAAAGGACATTCTTATTTTATACCTAAATATGCTTTTAAGACTTCTTCAAGTATTTCATCTCTCTCAAGCTTTCTAACCAATGACCTTGCTCCATTATAATTTGTTATATAAGTCGGATCACCTGAAATCAAATACCCTACCAATTGATTTACAGGATTATATCCCTTTTTAATTAGCGAATCATAAACTTCAGTTAATATTTCTCTAGTCAAAGCCTTCTTACTTTCAGAAATATCAAACTGAATGGTATTATCCTTGCTCATATATATTCACCCCGCTAACAATTCTAATTAAATATATTATAAAGCATATTTTATAAAATGTATACTACTTAACTATTTTTTCCATAATCGCACTACATTTTCCTATTGCTTCTTCTAATTTATCCGGAAACTTTCCACCAGCTTGAGCCATATCAGGTCTTCCGCCTCCACCTCCTCCAGCAACAGCTGCCACTTCTTTTATAATTTTACCACAATGAACTCCCTTTTCCACTGCATCTTTAGTTGCCATAGCTACCAGGTTTACCTTTCCTTCTGCATTACTTCCTAATAAAACTACTGCATTTTGTGATTTGCTTCTGATTTTATCTGCCAGTTCTCTGAGTGCATTTCCATCTACATCCTTTAATATCCCTGTAAACAGATTTATTCCTTTAACAATCTTAACACCATTTAAGATACTCTCCTCAGCACTACCTGCTAATTTTATTTTAAACTCTTCCAATTCTTTTCTAAGCTCCCTTAATTCATTAAATTGTAAATCTAATTTATGAACAATTTCTTTTTCAGAGCATTTAAATTTATTTGCTATCTCCTTTAGCATATCACTTTTTGAATATAAATATTCAACTGCCTCTCTTCCAGTAACAGCTTCTATTCTCCTTATGCCCGCTGCTATTCCTGCTTCTGAAACTATTTTAAACAGTCCTATTTCTCCAGAATTACCTACATGAGTACCTCCACAAAGTTCTCTGCTGAAATCTCCTATTGAAACAACCCTTACTTCATCTGAGTATTTACTATCAAAAATTGCTACCGCTCCACTCTTTTTTGCTTCTTCTAAAGACATTAAATTAGTGTTTACTGTTTTTGCCTTTCTTATATTTTCATTTACCAGCTCTTCAACTTCTCTTAATTGCTTATCATTTAGGGATTCAAAATGGTTAAAATCAAATCTTAATCTATGTTCATCTACATAAGAACCGGATTGGTGTACATGTTCTCCTAGCACTCTCCTTAATGCCTCTCCCAAAAGATGAGTGGAAGTATGATTTCTTCTTATATCATCTCTTCTATTTTTATCTACCTTTAATAAAACAGTGTCTTCTAAACTTACACTTCCTGAAATTACTTCAACAAAATGAAGTATTTTTCCCGCTACATTATTTTTACAGTCTATTATCTTACCTTCAAAATTTTCATTATATATGATACCTTTATCTCCTACCTGACCTCCCATTTCTGCATAAAATGGTGTATTAGCTACTAATATAACACCTTTTTCCCCCTGACTTAAGAGAGAAACAAACTCTCCTTCTTTTATCATGAGTTTGACCTTTGAAGTGGACTCTAAACTATTATAACCTTCAAATACAGTGTCTATATACAGGGGAATTTTATTTAATACAGTATCTTCTGCTCCCATATAATTAGTTTCTGTCCTGGCGGATCTTGCCATTTCTTTTTGATTCTGCATTTTTTTGTTGAATCCCTCTAAATCTACTCCCATATTTTTTTCCTGTAATATTTCTTCAGTAAGTTCTATTGGAAAACCATAAGTATCATACAATTTAAAGGCCTTTTCCCCTTCAAGGAGCAGACTATTGCTATTTTCTAATTCCTCTATAAATTCATTTAAGATCTTCATTCCGCTGTCTATTGTTTCATCAAATCTCTCTTCCTCAAGCCTTATAACTTTTTTTATGTACTCTTTCCTATCTTTTAATTTAGGATAGCTCTCGCAAGAATTGTCTATAACAACATTAGAAAGTTTATATAAAAATCTATCATCTATTCCCAGGGACTTACCATGCTTTGCTGCTCTCCTTAAAAGCCTTCTAAGCACATATCCCCGTCCTTCATTAGATGGAAGTATACCATCACTTATCATAAAAGTAATACTTCTTATATGATCTGTTATTATCCTTATAGATATATCATTATTTTTGTGTTCATTATATTTTGTTCCAGATATATTACACACTTCTTTTAATATAGCATTTATAGTATCTACTTCAAATATGCTATTTTCTCCCTGCATTATAGTAGCCATTCTCTCAAGTCCCATGCCTGTATCTATATTAGGGTTGGAAAGTCTATTATAATTCCCATTTTCATCTTTGTCAAATTGAGTAAAAACTAAATTCCAGAATTCAACTATTTTATCATTATCAGCTGCTTCTACAAATTCCTCTACGCTGTTTATTTTTTCCTGTGCTCTATCATAATAAATCTCCGAACAAGGGCCACAGGGACCTACACCATGCTCCCAAAAATTATCTTCTTTTCCTAATCTGAAAATTTTAGAAGGATCCACATCTGTACTTTTAACCCATATATCATAAGCCTCATCATCATCTAAATATATTGTAACATATAATCTATCCTTGGGAAGTTTCAAAACCTCTGTAATAAATTCCCAAGCCCAGGGAATTGCTTCTTTCTTGAAATAATCTCCGAAGGAAAAATTTCCTAGCATTTCAAAGAAAGTGCCATGTCTTGAGGTCTTCCCCACATTTTCAATATCTCCAGTTCTTATACACTTTTGACAGGTAGCTACTCTTTTGCTAGGTGGAACCTTAAGACCTGTAAAATAAGGCTTAAGTGGAGTCATACCGGCATTTATCAAAAGCAAACTTTTATCATTCTGAGGTACTAGAGAAAAGCTGGGCAATCTCAGATGTGCTTTTTTTTCAAAAAAACTTAAATACATCTCTCTAATTTGGTTCAATCCTAATTTTTCCATATTTATCTCTCCTTTTTATTGATATCATATATAATTTAAAAAATAAAAAGCTTCCATCCATAAAAGGGACGAAAGTTTTTCGCGGTACCACCCTAATTATATAGATTTAAAATTATAAAATCCATATCTCTCAAACACCATAATAGGCTCCTAGACAGCCTTCAATAAACCTCATATGAGAAGCTTTACACCCTCTACTTCCTCTCTTTACATATAAGAATATATTTACTTCTTCTATTCACTGCCACATATCCATTTATGATACAAATTATAATTTAAATACACTTTTATGTCAATATTGCTCAATAAATCTGTCAAAGCAAACCTATGGAAATTTATGATCATAAAAGTTCAATTTTAAAAAATTGAACTTTTATGCAAAAAACTCGGGTTCTTTTTATATGTTTAACTTATTGGAGTATATTGTCCTTGAATACATTGTGTAACTTGTTCCGTAGATATATTAACTAAATACTCACACAGTTCAGTTCTATCATCTGAATCTCCTGTTTCGTTATAATCCTTAACTATACCATAACATTTATCACCATTATAGGTAGTTATCCACCTGGACTCTTCAAAAGGTATATGAATAGACTCGTTAGCCTCAAGTTCTATTTGTGACTTAATCAGATCTAGTGCCTGTTCAATATTTAATATGCCATTAAATACTGGAATATTTAACATGCCATTAAACATGGGAACATCAGAGGGAACTTCCCCATCACTTACTGATTCTATATTATTACCATCTAAAGGTGTTATGTCATCTGAATCATTATATATTTTATAAATTCCTAAAGTTTTAGTATCCACTAAAAAGTCATACTTGTAGTTACCTATTAACCATGCGTTAGCAGGTTCATTATAAGCATACAAAGCTATTCGATAATAATTACTACCATCATAACTATACATACCCATATTTCCAGATCTTAAGCTAGAACTAAGTGTTATGTTTGATTTTACAATATTTAAAGCCTTTGAGGAGTTTATTATACTGTTTAAATCATCCTCTGATATACTTCCTTCCAGTCCTAATGCATATATATTTTTTGTGTCTTCATTTCCAAGTAAAGTTTCAATAAAATTATCGTTTGCCTTTTCTGTATATCCAGAATAAGAGTATTCTCCTGTTAAAATTATTGGATTACCATTTAAAGCTGCTAAAGCCGTTCCACTTAATGCGTCTGGAAAATCTGCACCAGAAGCTAATATTATTGTACTAAAATCAATGTAACCAGCAAAAGTATTTATTATATCTAAATTTCTATCATATCTGCTGTTTCCCATGGCTATTCTTTTAGCATTTGGAAAGGTATAAGCTGTAATATTGCTTATTGCATCCATACTACCTAATACATAGGTTTTAGGAATATTATTTTCTGATATAAATTTATTTTGGGCATACTCTAATCCATCCTTTTGAGACAATATTATAGGCATCTGCAATTTTCCCGCTATAGAAGATACGGATAAAGCATCTGAATAATCACTTCCAGTAGTTACTATAATACCATTCTCACTACCTATTTTATTGGCTACAGCTATAGAGGTTTCATACCTGTCATTTCCATATATTCTTTCATATTCTATTCCTTTTTTACTTAAGGTATCCTCTATAGATTTAGATACGACACCTGTCCCTCCAATTATAAAAGCCTTCTTTACTCCAAGCCTATCCAATTGTTCTTCCTGTTCACTATAAAAATCAAGATAAGTTAAAAGTATTGGTGCATTATATTTTTTAGCCAAAACCGTAGCACTTAAAGCATCTGGAAAATTTTTTCCACTAACTATGCCATTTCAACAGATAAATGCAAAGCAGCAGCACCGCTGCACACAAAAGTGCTCCCATCACAAGAAGGCCCTTTATCTTGCCATAAAGGCCCGCATAGAATCCCTGAGATGCCCTACTCAATCTCAATGTTGCCAGGGAAGTACCACGCTTATAATGGTAAAACTGAGCCGACTGTAGGATAATCTCCATTTTCCCCTCCTTTGGTGCGGCATAGCAGGTCAAGTTGTTCTCCCAAACCTCAGTATCCTGCTTCGTCACACCGGTCTGACCGCTCTGACCCACTAATTGTCCGTTTACATAAACCTTCATAGCGTGTCTGCCTGAAAGCCTAAATGTCAACATATAAACATCTCCGCTGCCAGGCAGATTAATTACAAAACGCTGGGATAAATAATCCGCTCGCAACTTGTCATATCTGTCCGTGCTCTCCGGTACTGCAGTACTGTAGTTTTTAGGCGTTAGGAGCAAATTAGGGTAATAGACCGAACCCGGCGGCAAAGTAACCACCCTGCAGCTAAAATTCTTAATACCCTTCAGATCATACACGCCATTTTGTTCCTCTACGGTAACACTTTCCAGCTTGTTGCTCATCATGTCTGGCAGCCTGACCAAAAGCATCAGAAATGTCGTAGTCAGCACCGCCGCAATTAAAATCACTACCAATTTATGCCTTTGGAGTATATTCTGAAAGCAACATAAACTTAAATCTTTCTGTATGGTGATTCCCTCCTTTACAAAACTTGTGCTTTAACTGATTATACCATAAACACAAAACATTTGTGATTTTGTAATATATCTAAAATTTTAATACAAAAAGCATGAAAGTTTTTACTTTCATGCTAAAAATTTATATACTGTTCAAACTATAAAAAATTCAAAACATATAATAATTCAAATCCTCATACATTACTTTAATTATGACCCCTAGAGGAACTGCAAGTACCATTCCAATAAAGCCTGCTATTTCTCCGCCGATTATTAGGAGAAGTATTACTACCAATGGGTGCATACTTATACTATCTGCAGTAACTTTAGGGGATAATATATTTCCTTCTATTTGCTGAAGCACATAAAGGCATATTGCTGTCCAAATGGCTTTTTCAGGAGATTCTATTAAAGCTATAGCTATGGCTGGAATTGCTCCAAATATAGGACCAAAATATGGAATTATGTTAAAAAATGCATTTAAAACAGAAAGTATTATAGGAAAATCTACTTTTAAGATTAAAAGTATAAAAAACGTGACTATTCCAATAAATCCACTTAACATAAGCTGACTTATTATATATCTACCCAATATCTTATCTGCATGGCAACTTATATTTTTAATTATACCCCTACTCTTTATAGGAAATGTAGAAAGTACTTTTTCATTTATACATTCCCCTTCCGATAGGAAATAATATGTTATTACAGGAATAACTACTACATACAAAATATTCTGTCCCATTTTCATTAAAGAATCAAATATTCTAGTGAACATAACGGTTACTTCCCCGTCAATTTTTCTATTAAAATTGTTAATTAATACATGTATTGTCCTATTTCCTTGAATTAACTTTAACTTTCCATAAATATTATCTACTAAATTTTGAATACTGTATATGGCATTATTTAAACTTAAACTTTCCTTAAAAAGAGAAGGTATTAAAATTGCAAATATACTTATAATGAATAATCCTACTAAGGCTATGAGAATAAAAGCGCTGATCTTTTCACTAATACCTTTATTTACCATGATCTTTTGTATAGGTTTTAAGGTGTATGATATTAAAAACGATATCAGTATTAAATATATTATTTCCCTAAGTACAGAAACTTTGAAAGCAATTATTATTAAAGCTATGAAGATCGCAGCAAGTATTGCATATTTAATTTTTCTCTTTTTTTCAACCGCCATATTATCATCTTCCACAATTATAGATTTTAAGCTTTTCCCTTTTCTTTTAAATCCAATAACTTATAAGGCGAATTAGAAAATTTTAGATTTTCACTTTCTCCTCTATATAATAAATTTTTTTCTCCTAAAATCAAATCATCTATAAGTAATATTTTCTTTCCATCTATGAAATTATTTATAAATCCTACAGACAATATAAGTGCTTTTATTGAGAAAGTGCTCTTATGAAATAATATATCCTCTACTATACCAATTAAATATCCTTTTTTATTCACCACATTCATACCTTTTATATTACTGAACTGTAACAATTTCCTTCTATTTGTATCTGTAACAACTACTATAGATGCAAAACTTACCACATCTTCTAAAAATATATTCAAACTTTTTTTAAATAAACTGTTAGGCGTAACAACAAACCCCTGAACTCTCTTATCACTAAAGTTCAATATTATATCACTTATAAAGCCCAGTAAATTACCGGAAAGATTAACTACATCTTTAAAAATAAAATCTCTTGTTCTATACAAAATATCACCTTAATTTTAAAATATATATTTGTAGTTTGCGCGTAAAAATAAAAAATATAACTCCAAAGAGTTATATTTTTTATATCAATATCTATTGTCCATGAACATGTTCATGAATGGTTTCTGAATGAGTTTGAATCTTCCAGGGCTCCAATCCCTGAGACTCCCTATAATCATTTATTGCTTTATGAATAGCTTCTTCAGCCAATACCGAACAGTGCATCTTAACCGGTGGAAGTCCATCTAGTGCATCTGCCACTGCTTTATTGGTAAGACTCCATGCTTCTTCTAGTGTTTTTCCTTTTATAATTTCCGTGGCCATACTAGAAGATGCTATGGCAGAGCCACATCCAAAAGTTTTAAATTTTATATCTTTTATTATATTGTCTTCAACTTTTATGTACATCTTCATTATATCTCCACATTTTGGATTTCCAACTTCCCCGACTCCATTTGCATCAGGTATTTCTCCTACATTTCTTGGGTTTCTGAAATGATCCATAACTTTTTCACTGTACATCATGATTGTTCTACCTTCTCTCCTTCATTTTTAGATTTTATAAAATCTTCCCAAAGGGGTGACATTGCCCTCCTCCTTGCTACTATCTCTGGAATAACCTTTAGTGCATAGTCTACATCTTCCTCTGTAGTTCCAAAGCCTAATGTAAGCCTAAGAGAGCCATGTGCCACTTCATGAGGTAATCCCAAAGATAAAAGCACATGAGAAGGATCTAAAGAGCCGGATGCACAGGCACTCCCTGTAGATGCATATATACCTGCATCATTTAAATCCAAAAGTATAGTTTCTCCTTCTATTCCGATAAAACTTAAATTAACATTTCCCGGCAGTCTTTTATCACCTTTAGGTCCATTTAACTTGGTATGAGGTATATTTTCCATTAACCCAGTTATCAGCTTATCTCTTAAATAACTTAATCTTTTAGCTTCATCCTTTAAATCATTGACTGCCAACTCTATTGCTTTTCCTATACCCACTATTCCAGGCACATTCTCCGTGGAAGCTCTTTTTCCTCTTTCCTGTCCACCACCATGTATTAAATTTTCAATTTTTATTCCCTTTCTCAAATACATTGCCCCTATTCCCTTAGGACCATAAAATTTATGTGCTGCCATAGAAAGGGCATCTATGTTCATTGCTTTTACATCAATATCCACATGACCTATAGCCTGCACTGCATCTGTGTGAAAATATATTTTTTTCTTTTTGCAGATTTCTCCTATTTCCTTTATAGGCTGTATTGTACCTACTTCATTATTGGCAAACATCACAGATACCAATATGGTAGTATCCTTAATAGATTTTTCAAGTTCTTCAAGACTTATAAATCCATATTCATCTACATTTAAATAGGTAACTTCAAAACCATTTTGTTCTAGAAAATTACAGGCATGTATTACAGCATGATGTTCTATACTAGTAGTTATTATATGATTTCCTTTATTTTTATTTCCAAAGGCTATGCCTTTTAATATCCAGTTATCACTTTCAGATCCTCCCGCAGTAAAAAATATTTCATTCTTTTCTGCATTTATGGCCTTAGCCACTTTCCCTCTAGCTTCATCCACAGCTTTTCTTGGAGTATCTGACATGGAATACAGAGAAGATGGATTTCCGAAACTTTTCGTAAAATAAGGTATCATCTCTTCTAAAACTTCTGGTTTAGTATACGTAGTAGCCGCATAATCCATATACACTTTTTTATCCATTTATTTGTCCCCTTTCAGTTTGTTTTGTTTCATGCTATTGTAATCATCCACCATATCCTGTAAAGTTGTAGACTTCATAATTTCATCTATTCCATCTTTTATCCTACTCCACAAAAGTCTAGTGGCACAGCAATCTATATTATCACAAGAACTTTCATTATTATCATCTACACAATCCGATATCTCTATAGGGCCTTCTAGAACCCCCATTATATCCCATACAGTTATATTCTTAGGTTCTCTATTTAAAATGTATCCTCCCTGTGATCCTCTTATACTTCTAATCAAATTAGATTTTCTAAGATTGGAGAACAACTGCTCCAAATAATACTCAGATATGCCCTGTCTTTCTGATATAGTCTTTATAGATAAAGGTTCGTCTCCGTAATGAATAGCCAAATCTACCATGGCCTTCACTCCATATCTTCCCTTTGTGGATAGCTTCAATTAATCACTTCCTTTAAATCACAATACTTCCCCATCATATTATCAAATCAGAGTAAACTTGTCAACAATAAAATATGTATATTTAAAAGCCATTTAATTACGATACTTTGCACTGAAATGAAACTGGTATAAAAAGAAACTGTTCATAGCTATTTCAAAAATCGCTAATAAACAGCCCCTATCATTATACTAGTATATCTCTCACTATACGTTCCATATTTTTATAAGCTATTTTTTCCAGTTCATCATTATTATATCCTCTTTTTTTTAGAACATTTAATAAATTTGGTATTTTTGAAGCATCCTCAATACCTTGGGTTTTTATATATTCTTCATCCTGAAGCGATTTAAGAGTTTTAAAATCTAAATAATTTGCAAAATCAAGTCCAAATCCTACATGATCTATGCCAATTTTATCTACTATATAATCCACATGATCTGCCAACTTTTCTACGCATGGATTTTCAGCATCCACAAAATCCACCCAAGAATTAACTCCTATAACTCCATTTCTTTCTCCTATGGCTTTAATTTGATCATCTTTTAAATTTCTAACACTGTTACATAAGTTATATACATTAGAATGTGAAGCTATAAATGGTTTTGTAGTATTTATATATATATCCCAAAAAGTACTTTCATTCCCATGAGATACGTCAATTATCATTCCTAATTTCTCCATTCTTTTTACTAACTTTACACCTATTTGGGTAAGTCCCCTACGTTTATTTGGGCTTTTAACCCCTGTGGCAAATTTATTTTCCTCATTCCAAGTAAGCATAGCATGTCTAACTCCAAACCTATACATTACATTTATAAGACTTATGTCATCTCTGAGTCCGCTTACACCTTCCATTCCCATTATTATTCCAAATTTATTTTCTTGATTTAATCTAATTAAATCACTATATTTATATACAATACCAGCATGCTCTTTCATATCTTCTATTTCTTCAGAAACAGCACCCATTATCTGAAGGGTTCTCCATGTGGGATCTTCATTAACATAGAGAGGTTCAATCCATATTCCTAAAATTGAAGCCGCTACATCTCCTTTTTTCAATTGGTCTATATGATACTTTCCTATAATATTCCTCTCGCCTTTTAATCGTCTTACAGTAATATCTGTAAATATATCAGAATGTGCATCAAAAGCTTTCATTGCAATTTACCTCCAAGTTAGCTATTCCATGTTATCTATAATAATTTTTACTTCAATATACTAGAAATCAATCTCTTTGTATAATCATGTTTAGGACACTCAAATACTTCTTGTGCATTTCCCATTTCAACGAATTCCCCTTTATACAAAACTCCTACCCTGCTGCTTATATACTTCACAACAGCCATATTATGTGAAATAAATAAATAGGTTATATTTTTTTCTCTTTGTATATCCTTTAAAAGATTTAAAATTTGTGCTTGCACAGATACATCTAATGCAGAAGTAGGTTCATCTAAAATCATAACTTCCGGCTCTGTAATTATAGCCCTAGCAATAGCTATCCTCTGCCTTTGTCCGCCAGAAAATTCATGGGGATATCTATCTAAATACTGTTCTTGAAGGCCAACACTTTTTATAAGCTTTACAAGATTTTCCCGAGTCCCCTTTTTACTCCTAATGGATTTTGGCAATGCTAGAAGAGGTTCTGAAATTATACTCTTTATAGTCATTCTAGGATCAAGTGAAGAACGTGGATCCTGGAATACAATTTGAATCTTTCCGTACTCTCCACAATTATATTTGTTGTTTTTCCATAGTTCTCTATCTTCAAAGATCACATTACCTGATGAAGGTGCATTTATTCCCACTATTATATTAGCAATAGTGGATTTACCAGAGCCAGATTCACCCACTAACCCAAAAGTTTCCCCTTTGTTTAATTTAAAAGAGACACCTTTAAGTGCAGAAAATTTCCCAAATACCTTTTTCAAATCTTTAATCTCTAAAATAGATTCCATCACTTATCAACCTCCCAGCAATAAAAAACATGATCCTCTGAAGCTTTTTTTTGTGGTGGAACTTCCCTCAAGCATCTACCAGTTTTTAAAAAACACCTAGAAGCAAATATGCACCCTTTAGGTCTATATCTAAGATCAGGTACTTCTCCCTTTATTTCTTGAAGTCTTATATCTGGCTGAACTTTATCTGGAAGTGCATTTAGAAGTGCTTTTGTATAGGGGTGCTCTGGTTTTTCAAGCACATCTTTCGTATATCCCCTTTCAAGTACTTTTCCCCCATACATTACACAAACTTTATCACTTACGGTTCTTACTACACTAAAGTCATGTGTAATTAATAAAACAGCAGTATTTCTTTTCTTTACAAGTTCTTTCATTAAATTTAATATTTCAGCTTGTATGGTTACATCCAGTGCAGTAGTAGGTTCATCTGCAATCAAAAGTTTAGGCTCATTACACATGGCAAGACAAATAACTATTCTTTGTCTCATACCTCCTGAAAGTTCAAAGGGATATTTATTGGCTATATATTCCGGGTTATCAAAATGAACATCTCTTAAATTTTTAAGCATTATTTCTGCTGCTTTTTCCTTTGAAACTCCCGAATTTTGTATTATTACATTTAAAATTTGTTTTCCGACCTTCATGGTAGGATGAAGGGCAGTCATAGGTTCTTGAAAGACCATACCTATTTTTTTACCTCTATATTCCTGTATTTCTTTCCTATTTAATTTTAGAAGATCAGTATTTTCAAATAATACTTGTCCATTTTCTATATTTGAATTTCTATCCAAAAGTCCTAGTATAGAATAGGCTGAAACAGATTTACCTGATCCCGATTCTCCTACTATGGCAAGTATCTCACCTTTATCTACAGAAAAAGATACATTATCAAGTACATAAATTCTCCCTTCAAAAGTATCAAAGGATATAGATAAGTTTTCTACATTTAACAAGACATTTTCCTCCTATCTTGAAGATTTAGGGTCAAGTACATCTCTTAAACCATCTCCTATCAGATTAAAACCAGTTGAAGCCAAGAAAACTGCAAATCCAGGGAAAGTAGGATACCACCATTGTTCAAGCATGTACTTAAATCCTGTACTTATCATAGTTCCCCATTCTGGAGTTGGCGGCTTTGCTCCAAGTCCCAAAAATCCAAGTGTTGCTACAAGCAAAATAGTATCTCCTAGATCCAAAGTAACTTGAATAATTATAGGAGTTATGGCATTTGGAATAATGTGCCTAAATATTATATATACATTAGATAATCCAAAAGTATTAGCTGCCTTTACATACAGATTGTTCTTTAAAATAAGTGCCTCACCTCTGGCTAATCTCACATATACAGGAATTTTCACTATAGCAATGGCAAGCATAACATTAAACAAGCTAGAACCTAATATTGAAGCTATAACCATTGCAAGTATAAGAGTTGGAAACGCCAGCACAATATCCATTAATCTCATTATTATTTGATCTACATATCCACCAAAATATCCGCATACAGATCCTATAATGGCACCTATAAGCCCTGCAGTAACAACTACACTTATTCCAGTTGTGAGAGATATTCGAGTTCCATAAATAACCCTGGTCAAAATATCACGCCCAACTTCATCTGTTCCGAATAAATGTTTCATGCTTGGCCCCTGAAATCTATCTAGCATATTCATTTTCGTAGGATCATAATTTGTTATACAAGGTGCAAAAATAGCTAATAACGCCATTATTATTATTATAGAAAACCCCAGTATAGTCATTGGATTCTTTTTTATTTTATAAAGAATAATACTTTTATTTTTAGTTTTTTTATTTGACGTATCACCAGTTCCTAGCTCTAAGTTCATAAGTATTCCTCCTATTCTCTGGTCTGCGGATTCAAAATCATATATAAAATATCAACTGCCAAATTTATGAGAACATAGCCTATTACAACTATGATGGTAAATCCCATTATAGATTGAAAATCTAAAAATGCTATTGAATCAACTACATATTTACCCATTCCAGGCCAGTTAAAGACAGTTTCTGTTACTACTGCTCCCCCTAAAAGTCCTCCAAGTGATAATCCAACTACAGTTATTGTGGGAACTAATGCATTTCTAAGTGCATAAGATACAATTAAAAACCTTTCTTTTATACCATTTGCTCTGGCAGTTTTTATGTATTCTTCACTTAAAACTTCAATCATGCTTGATCTAACTTGTCTTGTAATTGTTGCAAGCTGAGCATAAGATAAGACAATTGCTGGCAATATAAGATGTCTTAGAGCATCTTTAAACACTTCAAAATTTCCAGTAAGCAAACTATCTATTGTTATAAGACCGGTTATTTGGGTATTAAAAGCTAAACCTAATGATAATCGTCCTGAAGAAGGAAGTAAATTTAGCTTGGAATAAAATATAAGTATTAAAATAATTCCTCCCCAAAATGCTGGAATAGAAACCCCTCCTATACAGAATATTCTTCCTAAATAATCTGTTATTGTATTTTGTTTTAAACTTGTTAAAACACCTAATGGAATTCCAACTACAAGTGCTATTAAAAATGCATATAAAACTAATTCCAAAGTAGCCGGAAAATATGTTGCCAAATCTGATATAACTGGTCGTTGTGTTCTTATTGACATTCCTAAATCTCCAGATAAAAGACCTTTCATATAAACAAAATATTGAACTATTAAAGGTTTATCTAATCCAAGCTGCTTCCTAATACTTATAAGTGTATCCTGTGAGGCTCTCTGCCCAGCCATCATTCTGGCAGGATCTCCAGGAATTACATGAGATAGGAAAAATACTATTATTGTAACTCCAAAAAGAACTAATATCATCATTAGAAGTCTTTTTATAATAATCTTTTTCATGTGTTTCCTCCTAAATATCAGTCAATTAAAAGTGACAAATCTTCAAATACACTTTTTAATAAGCCAGTCACTTTTAATTGGTTATTTGCAATTCATCCCAATGCGGTAATTAGCTAATACTCCCATCCTTTTCAAGATGGGAGACAAGTAATACTGCCTATTTGCTCATATTTTCCAAGTTGTATATTCCCTCTAACATTGGATTGTAGACAAATCCTTTTACATTTTTATTCATAGGTATAACAAAATCTTTTTGATATAGATAAACATAAGGTGCCTCTTCTATTACTATCTTTTGTGCCTGATTATATAAATTTTCACGTTGTGATTTATCAGTTATAGACGCTGCTTCTCTAACTAGAGTATCTACCGTAGAATTAACATAAAAAGCTCTATTACCTGCAAGTCCCTGGTTATTTGAATCAAACCAGTAGTTCATAAACATAAATGGATCTGCATAATCCGGACTCCAAACACCAAGTGAAAGATCAAATTTTCCCGAATCAAGCATATCTCTCATAGTTGCATAAGCTACTTTATTTAAATTTAATGTTATTCCAATATCTTTTAAATTACTTTGCAGGATCAATGCTTCTTGTTCCCAATTAGGGAATCTATCTGAGTAAAGTAATGTAAGTTGTAGATTACTCACCCCTGCTTCTTTTAACAATGATTTTGCTTTGTCAGTATTTTTAGTGTATTTAAAAGCAGATGCATTATATCCCCATAGTCCTTTCGGTACAGGGCTCGCTATTGATGAAGCATATCCATTCATAACTTTACTTATTATGGAATCATAATCAACAGCATAACTAATAGCTTGTCTTACTTTTGGATTTTGAAGTGCAGCATTACCTTTTGTACAGTTTAAATATACATACTCAACTAACAAACTAGATTTTTTTACAATTGAAATATTTTCATTACTCTTAAGTTTGTCAATTTGATCAATATCTATTCCTTCTGCAATATCCACATCACCTTTTTCAAGTTCAAGTCTTGCTGATGAAGCATCTGCAACCAGTTTAAAATATACATCTTTTAAAACCGGTTTTTTAGAATAATTAGGATTCAAACCAAGATGTATATAGGCTCCTTTTTTCCATTCAGTAAGTTCATAAGCACCACTTCCATCTGTGTGACTAGCCAAATAATTTTGAGCTTTATCACCATTTTGTTCATGACTCATAACTTTAGGATTTACTATACTACCATAGTTAGTAGCAAGTGTAGCTAAGAATTGAGGAAAAGCATTACTCAGAACAAATTGAACAGTGTACTCATCTGGTGTATTTATAGTCTTTATTACTTTAAATGTATCAGCTGGACCTTTATTCAGCGCAAGTATCCTTTCAAAAGAAAACTTTACAGCATTTGATGTAACTTCTGTTCCATCTGTAAATTTATGTCCCTTGTCTAAATGAAAAGTCCAGGTGAGTCCATCACTGCTTGTCTCCCATTCAGTTGCCAATGCTGGTTTTATATCTGTAGATTCACCATTAAATTGTACAAGTCTTTCATAGGCAGGATAGGTTATTTTCCATGCCATATTATCCATGGTAACACCTGGATCCAAAGTTCCCATATCTCCATTGATAGCAATAGTTAATTTACTTTTGTCAGATGAAGTAGAACCATTTGCATTGCTTGATGAACCTGTATTTCCACATCCTACTGAAAACACAGATAAACAAATTCCCATTAAAATTGCACATAACCTTTTTTTGTAATTTTTTATATTTTTCATTTTGCCCCCCAAGAATTTATTTTTTTTAATTTCTATATATTATTCTTAGATTTTATTTATTAAATATCATCTCCCCTACCTTCAATATATTGAATTAAAAAGTCATAAAAATCCTACTTAATTTATAATATTTCATTAAATATTATCACTATTTATTAATAATTTCAATATTTTTTAATGATTTTTATATTTTATTTCCTTTTTTTTATTAATGTATTAACAAAATCTCAATTATCTATTGATATTCAGTAGAAAGGAAAGTAGCTGCTTTGTATTTCATAATACTGAAAACTACCCTGGCTATTTTTAAAAACTAGGTGGGGTCATTGCCCATATAGATATAACTTTTTCATTTCCAACATTTATATACCTATGTGGTACATTGCTGTCAAAATATATGCTGTCACCTTCTTCTAAAATATATTCCTTATTGCCTAACTTAACTTTTAGTGTTCCCTTAATTATATAGCCACATTCTTCTCCCTCATGACATATAAGATCTTTAGTATTGCATTCTCCCGCCTCTATTTCTACTAACAGATATTCTATTTTTCCTTTGAGATTAGGTGACAATAGTTCATATGTTATCTTAGAATCGGGAAGAATTATGGTTTTTCTTTTGTCTTTTCTTACTACATTGTCTTTTTCTTCATATTCATCAAAAAAATAATTTATTGATACATTTAATGCTTTGGCTATTTTCCACAATGTGGTTACAGAAGGTCCTGTTATGTTTCTTTCCACTTGACTTATGAGTCCTGTACTAAGTTTCGCCCTTTCAGCCAATTGTTCTATACTTATACTTTTTTCCTGTCTTAATTTTCTAATTTTAAGTCCAAATTCCATAAAGTTCCCCCTTTATCCATTTAATTTTATATTGCTAAATTTTTTATTAATATTGTCTAAAATATTATCACCATTCAATTTCTTTTTCAATACTCTTTTATCAATGATACATAAATTTTCGTATTAAATCATCATTGAATTGAGTATATAATTTATAATTTATCAAAGATTGTATATGAAAATATTATGACAATTAATATATATTTTAATTGTCATAATATTTCGTATTGTTTTCTAGATGACTTTCTTGCATTTTATAGATTCTTATAAGGTAAATATGACATTCATAATGTTTAACAGATGAAGCAATTAAAACAAGAATATGTTCAAATATTGCTTTTTAAATTAAAAACTATCAGTTTTGCAGTATAATAATATAAAATAGTTTAAAAAGGATAGTGAAATTATGGATTTATTTGATATGGCTAATGAAAGAAATCACAAAGAATTAAAACCTTTGGCTGAAAGAATGAGACCGGAGACTTTAGAAGAATTTATAGGACAGGAACATATTTTAGGTAAAGATAAAATGTTATATAGAGCAATAGTTACAGATAATATTTCTTCTGTAATTTTTTACGGACCACCTGGTGTAGGCAAAACCACATTGGCAAGAATTATAGCCAATACAACAAAGGCAAATTTTTACGAATTGAGTGCTGTAAATTCCGGTACGGCAGATGTAAAAAAGATTATAAAAGAAGCAGAAAACAACTTGAAATTTTATTCTAAAAAGACAATATTATTTATTGATGAAATACATAGATTTAATAAAGCTCAACAAGATAGTGTTCTAAATGCAGTTGAAAAAGGTATAATTATATTGATAGGAGTTACCACGGAAAATCCCTACTTTGAGGTTAACAATGCACTTCTTTCCCGTTCTATGATTTTTCGACTAGAACACCTCTCTGAAAATAATGTAAAAAAAGCATTAAAAAATGCAATTGAAAGTCCAAAAGGGTTTAGTTATCTTAAAATAGAAGTAGACCCTAAAGTATTTGATTACTTTGCCCTGCACAGCGGCGGTGATATAAGAAAGGCTTTAAATGCTCTGGATATGGCAGTTAGAACTTCATCAAAAAAAGAAGATAAAATTTTTATAACCACAAAAGATGCAAAAGAATGCATCCAGAGGAAAATTACCTTATATGATAAAGGGGGTACATCCCACTATGATACTATCAGTGCTTTTATAAAATCACTTCGAGGCAGTTCCCCTGATGCAGCAGTATACTATCTTGGAAAAATGCTGGATGCTGGTGAAGACCCCATGTTTATCGCAAGAAGAATTGTTATTCAGGCCTCAGAAGATGTTGGAAATGCTGACCCCATGGCTTTAATAGTAGCCACAAATGCCATGAATGCGGTGCATATGATAGGCATGCCAGAATGTAGATACGCATTGTCTCAAGCAGCAATATACGTAGCATCAGCACCAAAATCAAATGCTTCCTGCATTGCAATTGATTCTGCGCTGAAAGATGTTAGAAGCCGCAGGGATTCTGGAATACCCCCTTATTTAAGAGATGCCCATTATAAGGGTGCAGAAAAATCAGGATATGGTACTGGTTATCTGTATCCACACTCTTACGGTGGATTTGTAAAACAGCAGTATTTACCTGATTCTCATAAAAATACTGTGTATTATAAGCCAACATCCAATGGATTTGAATCTAAAATTAAAGATAGATTAACTAAGCTCTGGGGTAAAAAATAATTTAATCAAATTTATATATTAATTGATGATCATGGAGGTGGAGTAGTCCTATGAAAATTATAAAAGGTAAAAAGTGTAAGACGATATTACCATATTTATCAATTATTCTTGTTACTTCTTCTGTCTGGTTATATTGGGGTAATGTGTCCATACAAAAAACGGAAATCAATATTAATAGTGAAAAGATTCCTGCCTCCTTCAACGGATTTAGAATTATTCATGTATCTGATTTACATAATGAAGAATTTGGACACAATCAAAACAAATTACTCAGGGCAATGAAGGAATCATCCCCAAACTTGATTGCTGTCACTGGGGATTTAATTGATTCCAGACATACAGATCTTCAAAAAGCACTGGATTTTATCAATGGTGCTGTGGATATAGCCCCGATATATTATGTTACAGGCAATCATGAATCAAGAATCCACCAATACGAAAAATTGAAAAAACACATGGCAGAAACCGGAGTTATCACATTAAATAATAAAGGTACTACAATCAAATGGGGTGTAGATTCTATTCGGTTGTTAGGATTAGATGATCCATCCTTTACAACAAACTACAATTTATCTGGAAGAAATGCAGCCATAATTGATGCAAAATTGAAGACTATGAAAAATGAGAGCAGCCACTACACAATCTTGTTATCACATAGACCAGAATTGTTTCACGTGTATGCAGATAATAGAATTGATTTGGTTTTAAGTGGTCATGCTCATGGGGGACAGATACGTTTACCCCTTGTCGGGGGACTTTTTGCACCAAATCAAGGCTTCTTCCCCAAATATTCTGAGGGCCTATATGAAAAGAACCAAACTAAAATGGTGGTCAGCCGAGGCCTTGGAAACAGCCTCTTTCCTGTCCGAATCAATAATCGCCCCCAATTAGTTGTTATTACACTGGTATCACAGCAGGATTTGTAGAGGTATATTTTAATCTCCTTTAAATTTAAAAAAATATAAAAATATTTATTTTTCTATTGACAAACAGTATATATATCTGTTATCATTTTTTCAATTGAATACGGAACTTCTTATCCAGAGTGGCGAAGGGACTGGCCCTATGATGCCCAGCAACCTGAATGATTTTTCATCATTCAACGGTGCTAATTCCAGCAGGTATAAAACCTGAAAGATGAGAAGCATGAAGGAACTCTTCTTGTGACTTATCTTACAAGAAGAGTTTTTATTTTTAATTTTTCTTAAACTATTTGGAATAGGAAAGAAGTTTATAAATACTTTTAATCTATATATTATAAGAAGGAGAGATTTTTATGAATATTTTAATTGTAGGAGGGGACAGACTTGATAATATTAAAAATAAGCTGAACAAATGTGGAATTAATAAAGTTAATCACATTACAGGTAGAAAAAAAGGGGATAAGAAAATAGAAATCCCTAAAAATACGGATGTAGTATTAGTACTTACAGATTTTATAGGACACAGTATGACTGAGATAATAAAAAAACAATCTAAAAAAAATCATACTTTAATTATGTTTTCAAAACGTTCATGGATATGTATTGAAGAAAACATAAAAAACATATTTATTGATTAAAGGTTAAGTAAAACTAAAAGAATATTCCTAAAGTTCTTTTAATCTAAAACTCGTGGATTAATTTTATAATAAGGAGTGAAGCTAAAGTGTACGAACGGATGCTTAACAAACAAATAATTCCATCATTAAATGATATATATGAAACTATTGGAAAGGAAAGTATTTTATATCTTGAAAAACTACACCAATTTATGATTGATTCTTATGAACTATCAATCAGACTTAAATTTCGTTTTGGAAGTGACCATGGATGGTGTTATAAATATTGCCATAAAAATAAACATATATGTTATGTTTTCTTTGAAAAGGGTGCGTTTACTGTAATTATTCAAATTGGTGAAAATCAATTAAATAAGCTATACAATAAGTTGGATAGTTTATCTTTAGAAGATAAAGATGCATGGAAAAATCAATATTCCTATAGAATCTTAAGCAATAAAAATCTAGAGGATATAAAATCCATTATAGCTATAAAAATGAATTCCATTAAAAAGAAAGTTTCTTAAAATATATATGCATATATCCATGAGTTCATTACATGTTTTAATTGCACACATTTATTATTTTATGCAGATAAAACTCTATGTACTAAAAACCTTTATCATATTCCATCAATCTATTTTTAAAATACACTATTTTTAAATTACAGAACTGCGAAATTTCTCTTGCCGCCATGAAATTACTTCCTATAGCTTCAATTTGGTGGGCATCGGAACCTATAGTTATATATTTTCCACCCAGCTGGTTATATCTTTTATAGATGTTTATCATATTCTTTACTGATATGTTCTTATCAAGTCTTCGTGTATTTAACTCCAGACACTTGCCTTCTTTTATCACCTTATTTAATATTTCATCTATTATATCAGAAAATTCCCCGTAGTATATTTCCTTATCTTCAAACTTAGCATATCTTGCTATATAATCAATATGCCCTAGACTATCTATAAATTGAAATTTATCCAAATTACCCAGTATAACTTCAAAATACTTAGCATAGGCTTCTCTTTTACTTTTTCCTCTATAATAATCTTCATAATAAAGATCTAGATTTTCTACCAAATGGACTGATCCAAGTACATAGTCAAAGGAATTATTTTTTATTAAATCACTACTCTCTCTAAAACAATCTTCTTTCATGCCAAGCTCTATTCCCAAAAGTAAATCATTACCCCTATATTTAGAATATAAATTAAAATAATCCTCTACATTAAAACAGAATGAATCTTTTTTGGGAAAATTAATATCCATATGTTCTGTTACTATACCTGATATATTCTTTTCTCTCATACATTTTATTGCATCTTCTATTTGCATATTTGAATCTGTAGAAAAAATTGTATGTATGTGTGTATCAAACACTGCATAATCCTCCCTAAAATTAAGAATTAAGAGAAAGTCAAAAACATTAACTGTCAAATAACATCAACTAAATTATTATATAATTAATGCTAAAACCTTCTCTCTTTATTTGATTAAATTTATAATTTTTTTATTACTTAAACAAATTCATTTACCTTTACACATTCGTCAGCACAGCGTGAAATTAAATCAGCTATTTTATCCACAGTTTCTTTAGTACAATCTCTTACCACTTCAGCTCCCAATTCTCCATTTTCCCATATGAATTGGTATACGTTTAAAAGTATGTTATCTCTTATACGGCAATAAAAATATTCTCTTTCCATGAACATTACCCTTTTATTCATATTCTCTATGCAGTTATATTTTTTTACTATATTTGCGGCATCGCTGCCTAAAGGTTCCCCTGATTTTAAAACTACATCTCCATCTACCACCTCTGTTTTTGAGGTATTGTCGATATCTGAGAGCATACTACTTACTTCGATTACTGAAGGCAGTGCTGATTTTTCCACCCAGTCATATATAACCTTTCTTTGTTTTCTCCATACTGTCATTATGTATACAATGTCAGCTTTTAATTCCAGGCTATAAGCATTAAGATCCCCAAATTCTTCACGTTTTGCTTTTAAAACATTTACTATACTTGTCTGCCAATAGCCTTTAGCATCCAATATAGGTTTTGTAGACGCTTCCACTAAGTCAGACAGCAATTTGTAATTATCCATTTTTACCCCTCCTAAAAACTCATACTTATATTATAATTCATTATCTCCAAAATTTGAATGTAATTTAATTGTCAAAACTGCTTATTGTTCACTATTTATATTAATATATTTATTTGAAAGTATCATTTCACATTTTTCTAAGATAAATCCTACAGCAAATCTATATAATATCTCTGCTAATATTATAGCAGAAATCAAGTCTAAAATTACATGTTGTTTTACAAATTGAGTAGATAATATTATAAATATACCCGTAAAATTTATACTCATTTTATTGAACTTATTTTTTACCCCTTCCATACATCCCCTTATAGCTGCATAGGTTGTCAAGACATGTATGCTAGGAAAACAATTAAAGGGCTTATCCCATCTATAGGTAAGCTTAATAATACCTATAAAAATATCTCTGCCGTAAAGGGCAGGTCTAGGTACTGTTGTCTGAAAGAAAAAATAGGTCATATAACACAGAAGCATTCCTAAAATTATGGTGATCATAGTTTTATAATAAATATTCCTGTAGTTAAAGCAAAAATATATCAGTACTAATATCAAAAAAGGATACCATGCCCAATACACAACTATAAACTCCTTTATAAAGGGCACCTGTTTATCTAAAAAAGTGACTAAATTATAACAGCCATTGAGAGGATTGTTTAATTTTCTATAAATTACATTTATTGCAGGTATTACAAGCATGAGACTTAGAGGTATAATATTAAATTTTATATTTTTCAAGCTATCATCAGCTCCTAAATAAAGTTTATCTATAATTTTTATTATAGATATTAATTCTTAAATATTTACTATTTAAATGCTTAAATATTTGTTAACTTATATGCAGCCCATAATAGCATGAAAATTATATTTTCTCTATAGCTTTTCTATCCTGCTTTTTATTACATATTTTTTGCCTTCTCTTTTCAAGTTCTTTTCTTAGTTCTTCCAGTGTTATATTTTCATTTGCCATCAAAACTAAAACATGATATATAAGATCACATATTTCACAAATCTTATCTTCTTTATTATCATTCTTGCTGGCAATTATAACTTCTGAACTCTCTTCTCCAACTTTTTTTAGTATTTTATCCAGTCCTTCTTTAAATAGATAATTAGTATAAGAACCATCTATTGGATTTTCTTTTCTATCTTTTATAACATTATATAATTCTTCTACCACACTTTGTAATTCCACCAATAACTACTCCTTTTAAAATTTTATTATTTAAACTATATACTTCTATAAAAACAACTTCTATTTCCAGTATGACAGGCAGCTCCTATCTGTTCCACTTTTATTAAAAGTGTGTCATAATCACAATCTACACTTATACTTTTTACATATTGATAATGACCGGAAGTAGACCCCTTATTCCATAACTCTTTTCTGGATCTGCTCCAAAACCAGGTCTTTCCCGTTTCAATAGTTTTATTTAAAGATTCTTCATTCATGTATGCCACCATAAGCACTTCTCCATTTTCAAAATCTTGAATTACAGCAGGAATAAGCCCTTTTTTAAAATCTATATTTTTTAAAATTTCCTTTTCCATATTATCACCTATTTTAATATATTCCATAATTATATTTTTTACAAGAACTATTCCTTATAATCTTACAGGAATATCTCTTTTATGAAGATATTCTTTTACATCCTTTATTTCTAATTCTCCATAGTGAAATAAAGAAGCTGCAAGGGCTGCATCTGCACCAGTATCTTCAAATACATCATAAAAATCCTCTAAAGAGCCGCATCCTCCAGAAGCTATTACAGGAATATTTACAGATTCGGCCACTGCCTTAGTAAGTTCTATATCATATCCATTTTTAGTGCCATCTGCATCCATACTTGTAAGAAGTATTTCCCCTGCTCCCAAACTCTCCACTTTTTTTACCCATTCTATGGCATCTATTCCTGTATTTTTCCTTCCACCTTCTATAAATACGTCCCAACCCTGGTCCTCTGCTCTCTTTTTTGCATCTATTGCAACTACTACACACTGGGAACCAAATTTATCTGCAGCCTCATATATCAAATTGGGATTTCTTATAGCCGCTGAATTTACAGATATTTTATCTGCCCCTGCCCTGAGTATAATCTTAAAATCATCTATTCCTGATATTCCACCGCCTACAGTAAGGGGAATAAATACCTTTTCTCCAGTTCTCTCCACTACGTCAATTAATGTTTTTCTCTTCTCATAGGTGGCTGTAATATCTAAAAATACTATTTCATCCGCCCCCTGTTTATTATAATACTGTGCTATATCCACAGGATCTCCTACATCTTTTAAATTTACAAAGTTTATCCCCTTAACTACTTTTCCCATATTTACATCTAAACATGGAACTATTCTTTTGGTAAGCATTTTTAATTTCCTCCTATCTCTATGGCTTTTTTTAGAGAAAGTGTTTTAGCATATATAGCTTTTCCAACTATGGCACCATATACATTTTCTTTTTTAAGACTTTTAATGTCTTCTATATCCTTTATGCCACCTGAAGCTATTACATTGCATTTAACTGAATTTTTAAGTTTTAAAAGTTGTTCTAAATTAGTTCCCTCTAAAGTTCCATCTTTGCTTATATCTGTAAATATTAAAGTCTGTACTCCTATTTTTTCCATTTCCTTCCCAAAATCTATATAATTTGTTTTACTAAGAGTGGTCCAGCCATCTGCTGCAGGTACGCCATCTTTTGCATCTATTCCCACAGCAATTTTTTCATCATAATTTTCTACAGCTTTTATTACCAGTTCCTTGTTCTTTAGTGCCGCTGTTCCAAGTATTACTCTACTTACACCTAGTTTTATAAATTTATCTATGGTTTCTATATTCCTTATTCCTCCGCCAACTTCTATAGGTACATCTACATTCTTCACTATTTTAGATATTATATCTAAATTTTCACCACTTCCCTTTAGTGCTCCATCCAAGTCCACCATATGTAAATACTGGGCACCTTCACTTTTAAATTTTAGTGCTGTTTCGAAAGGGTCTCTTGCCACAACCTCCTGTGAATTCATATCCCCCTTATATAATCTGACACATTTTCCTCCTTTTAAATCTATAGCAGGAAGTATTATCATATAAAGCCGCCTCCTTAAAATAAGCTAATTTTATTTATTTAAAAGTGTTGCAAAATTCTCTAATATCTTAATACCTACATCCCCACTTTTTTCGGGATGAAATTGTGTTCCATATACTTTTCCATTACTTACAACTGCAGGCACTTCAATTCCATAAACACTGCAGGCATTTAAATTTTCTTCATATTTCATATCTGCATAAAAAGAGTGTACAAAATATACATAACTATTTTCTGGTATGGACTCCAGCAGGGCGCATTTCTTTTTTAAATTTAAACTATTCCATCCCATGTGAGGTATTTTTATATTTCCATAAAGCTTAGCTATATTTCCTGGTATAAGACCTAATCCCTTGCAGTTTTTTATTTCTTCTCCAGTGTCAAATAAAAGCTGCATTCCAAGGCATATACCAAGCAGTGGTATCCTCTTTTCCACAGCATTTTTTATAGCTACATCCAGTTTCTTGCTTCTTAGGTTTTTCATAGCTTCAGGAAAAGCACCTACTCCCGGTAGTATCACTCCCTGACTATTCTCTATATAATCCTTATCTGAAGTTATTTGGGCTTCTTCCCCTATATATTTTAATGCTTTTTTTACACTTTTTAAATTTCCCATTCCATAATCTATAATAGAAATCAAAATTATCCCTCCTCACTAAATCATTCCCTTAGTAGACATGGTTCCCTCTATTTTTTCATCTATGGATACTGCCTCTCTTAAAGCGTGGGCAAAAGATTTAAAAACAGATTCTATAATGTGGTGAGTATTTTTACCGTAAAAGACTTTTATATGAAGAGTCATTTCAGCATTAAAGGCAAGTGCTCTAAAAAACTCCTCTATCAGCTCCGTATCCATTTCTCCCACCTTGGAGTTTTTTAACTCTCCCTGAAAAACTAAAAATGGCCTTCCACTTAAATCTACAGAGCACATAGACAAACTTTCATCCATAGGTATAAAAAAAGTTCCATATCTTTTTATACTCTTTTTATTTCCTAGTGCCTTTTTTATGGATTTTCCAATACATATTCCCACGTCCTCTACGGTGTGATGAAAATCCACATCCAAATCCCCCTTTGCATACACATCCATATCCATAATTCCATGCTTCGCTATCATACAAAGCATGTGATTAAAAAATCCTATACCTGTATCAATATTATATTTTCCCCTGCCATCTAAATCTATTTTCACTTCTATATCCGTTTCATAGGTTTTTCTTGAAATTTCTCCTATTCTCAATAAGACACCTTCCTTCTGAAAATTATTTTAGTATTTTACTTAAATTATTTATAACAGCTTCATTTTCTTCTCTACTTCCCACGGTTATTCTTAAAAAGTCCTTAAGCCTTCCTTGTTTGTAATTTCTAACAACTATTTTATTTTCAAGAAGATATTTATACACAAATTCTGCATCTTTAAATTTTATAAGTATAAAATTTGCACAGGTAGGATATAATTTAATCTCTTTAAAAGCACTTAATTTATCTATTAAAAAACTTCTTTCATTCTTTATATTCTCTAAAGATTTTTTTATATATTCTGTTTCCTCAAGTACAGCTTCACCTATAGCTTGAGTTACAGAACTTACATTAAAAGGAGGCTTTGCTTTTTTTATTTCATTTAACATAAAAGAATTGGTAATTAAAAATCCCAATCTTATGGCAGCAGAAGCCATGGCCTTTGAACAGGTTCTAAGTACTATGAGATTTTCATATTCATATATGCTGTCTACTATGCTTTCTTCATGAAATTCAACATAGGCCTCATCTATAACTACTGCACAATCACATCCATTTAATATTTTAAATATCTGCTCTCTTTTTAAAACTTTTCCTGTAGGATTATTGGGATTTGACAGGAATAATACTTTCACTTTCTCCACATTTGCACTTTCTATAAGTTTATCCACATCTAGATTAAATTCTTCATCCAGCTGAAAAATTAAAGCCTTCCCTCCACCTATTTCCGAATAATTTCCATACATAGAAAAATCAGGTTCTACAGTCATTATATTTTCATTTTTATCTACAAGCGCAGCTATAATAATCTGTATAAGTTCATCTGACCCATTTCCTGCCATTATATTTTCTCTGTTTATGCCCACATATTTAGAATATGCCCTGCATACTTTTTCTGCCCCGGCATCAGGATACCTATTAAACTCCACATCTTTTATTTTATTTAATATCTTTCCCATCATATAATCATCTAGTTTTAAAAAACTCTCATTGGCATCCAATTTTATTTCATAATCCAATTTAGGTACAGTATAGGGTACAAATTTTTGAAGATTTTGTTTGAATAATTTCTCTATCATAATTTTCTCTCTCCTTAAGCTTTATTTCTTACCATTATGGAGTTGGCATGTGCAGTAAGCCCTTCCCCTTGTGCCAATTTTACAATTTTATCTCCTATTTTTGAAAGTGCCCTCTCTGAATAATGTGTAAAACTAGATTTTTTTATAAAATCATCTACAGATAAAGGAGAAAAAAATCTGGCAGTACCGCTGGTAGGCAGCACGTGGTTAGGTCCTGCCATATAATCCCCTAAAGGTTCTGGTGAAAAATCCCCTAAAAATATGGAACCTGCATTTTTTATATCCCCAAGTACCATAAAAGGATCCCTTATGCAAACCTCCAGATGTTCCGGAGCTATTTTATTTGATATATCCAAAGCCTGTTCTATACTTTCTACCAACATTATAACTCCATGATCTTTTAAGGATTTTCTTATTATATCTTTTCTTTCTAAGTGTTCTATCTGTTTTTCAAGCTCTTTTTTCACCTCTTTGGCTAAATCTTTAGAAGTGGTAATAAGTATGGAGGAAGCCATTAAATCGTGTTCCGCCTGTGACATTAAGTCTGCTGCCAGATAGGATGCCTTTGCCCCCTCATCTGCAATTATCAATATTTCACTAGGTCCTGCTATCATATCTATATCCACATAACCATACACACTTTTTTTAGCCATGGCTACAAATACATTTCCAGGACCCACTATTTTATCCACCTTATTAATACTCTCAGTGCCAAAAGCCAGTGCGCCCACAGCCTGAGCTCCTCCCACTTTATATATCTTGTCTACTCCTGCTATATCTGCAGCCACCAAAATATTAGGATTTATAGTTCCATCTTTCATAGGAGGTGTCACCATAATAATTTCTTCTACTCCGGCTACCTTGGCCGGAATAGTATTCATAAGTACGGAAGATGGATATGCCGCCCTACCTCCAGGTACATATATACCCACCCTTTCCAAGGGTCTTATTTGCTGTCCAAGCATTATTCCATCTTCCCTTGTAGTTATCCATGAATTTCTTTTCTGTTTTTGGTGAAAAAACATTATATTTTCAGAAGCTGTCTTTAACGCTTCTATAAACTCATCTTCTACTAATCTATAAGCATCTTCTGTTTCGCTTTGGGTTACCAGCATATTCTCTTTTGTCACATTACAGCTGTCAAACCTATTAGTATATTTTATAAGTGAGGTGTCTCCTTTTTTCTTAACTTGCTCAAGTATTTCATTTACTTCTAAAATCACATTGTTATGTGCTTCTTCCTCTTTATTTCTAAGGTCATTGAAATATTCTTTTCCCTTTTGTGTATTTGCTTTTATAATACTTATAATTTCCTCTTTCATGGACTCCCTCCTACCTTACAGCTTTTTCTATTTCATTTATCTGCACTTGCACCTTATTTATTATTTTTTCTATCTCTTCTTTTTTCATTTTCATGCTGGCCATATTAACTACCATCCTGGCACTTATACTGCATATATCCTTGTAGATAACAAGACCATTTTCTTTTAATGTACTGCCTGTTTCCACTATATCTACTATGGCATCTGCAAGCCCCAGTATAGGTGCAAGTTCCACAGAACCTTCTATTTTTATAATTTCCACATCCTGCCCTAGCTTTCTAAAATAACTCCTTGCTACATTTGGATATTTAGTGGCAATTTTTTTTCTGTTATATCCTGAATAAAAATTGGAATCTTTAAGACCAGCCAGTGAAAATTTACATTTCCCAAATCCCAAATCCAATACTTCATAAAAGTTTTTATCCTGCTCAAGCAAAGTATCTTTTCCAACTATTCCTATGTCCACTACACCATGCTCTACATAAGTGAGTACATCAGGAGCTTTCACCAATACAAAATCTATATTGCTTTCCATATTATGAAAAATAAGTTTTCTCCCCTTATTTATAACTTCACTGCAATCTACACCAGCTCTTTCAAATATCTTTACAGCTTCTTTTTCTATTCTTCCCTTAGTTAGAGCTATTTTGATTTTTCTTTCACCATCCATACCAATTTCTCCATTTCTTTAAGTATCTAAAAACAAACAATAACCCACATATTAATTATCTACTTTTAAACACTTTATATTTTTAAGAACTTCATATTTTTACTATGTGCATATTCTCTGGCCTCTTTTTCTTCATCAAAATGGGTAATTTCTGCAACTATTCCTTTCTCTCTAAGGCTCTGCGCTCTTTCATATGCCTCTTTGAAATTTTGTTTGTTATAATAGACAAGCACCTTTTCATCATTTTTATCAGAAAAATTCCCATTTGTCTCAAGGGATTTAATTATTCCATCCACATCTATGGCAAATCCTGTAGCCGGTTTATTTTCTCCAAATTGTGCTATCAAATTATCATATCTTCCCCCACTTAGTATGTTTCCTCCAAAACCCTGAGTATACCCTCTAAATATTATTCCAGTATAATAATCTATATGGTACACCATTCCTAAATCTACGGACAGATATTCCCCAAGTCCTATACTCTCTACAATTTCATACACCTTTCTAACATCTTCTAAAGCTTTTATGGCCCTTTTATTACAAGTGAGACAAGATGCCTTTTCGATTATCTCTATACCTCCAAATAACTTTGGAAGTTCTTTTAAAACATTTAAGGAACTTTTTTCAAATTTACCCTTATTTTCATGAAGAATTTCATTCAACGCAGTAAAATTCTTAGTGTCTATGCTTTCTCTCAACTTTTCTTTCTCTTCATAATCAAGATTTGCATCTTCTACCAACGCCTTAAACATCTCTGCATGGCCAATCTCTATTTTAAAATTTTCAAGTCCACAATTTAAAAGAGATTTTATTCCCATTATAATCACTTCTGCATCTGCATTAATATCCTTTATTCCTATAACTTCCACTCCTGATTGAGTTATTTCACTATTTTTGCCATTTAAACTCTCATTGACTCTATATACATTTGAAGTATAGCAAAGCCTTAAAGGATAGACTGCATCCCTTAACTTAGTCCCCACAATTCTTGCAATGGGGGTGGTCATGTCTGCTCTTAAAGCTAATATTCTTCCTTGGCCATCAATTAATTTATATATTTTTTCCTGAGGCAAAGTTGAATTCTCTATATTAAATACATCATAAAACTCTAAAGTGGGGGATTTAACCTCTAAAAATCCACTATTTATATAAATTTCTCTCAATATATTTTCTACCTGTACTTTCTTTTTACATTCTTGAAATAAAATATCCTTTGTTCCCTCTGGTATATATTTTCTCCAATTAGCCATAGAAATCACTTCCTTGTTTTATCGCTTTAATTCAATGTAGTGCTAAATTAAATTATTAATGCTATTCTATCAGTTAATCTTGAAAATAGCAATATAATATATAAAAAATTTATAAGTAACTTTAATTTACAGAATCTAAATTTTAAATTTCTTCACTGTTTTATTAAGTTTCTCTGCCATTTCTGTTTGTCCCTGGGCTGTTACAGCAACTTGTCCTATTGATTTAGTATTTTTATCAATATTTGTTCTTATTGTTTCTGCATCGCCTAATGAATTTTGTATATTTAATGCCATGAATTGAACTGCCTCACTTAATTGGTTTATTGTAGCGGTAATCTGCTGGGAAAATGCCGCTATCTCATTAGACATTTTACTTGTATAATCTGAATCATTGTAATATTGATTTCCAATATCCTGAAAACTAACAAATTGAGAGTATATATCATCATTTATAAAATGTAATATCTCATTTGTGGTATAAGAAAGTTTTTCAAATGCTTCTTTGACTTTTATAATAGTCTCCTTGATACCTGATACTGCCTGTGAAGACTGTTCTGCAAGTTTTCCAACTTCTTCAGCCACTACTGCAAATCCTTTTCCCTGTTCTCCTGCCCTGGCAGCTTCTATTGATGCATTAAGGGCAAGTAAATTTATCTGTTCTGCTATACTGGAAATAGTATCTGCCATCATTACTATATTTTCCACTACTTTCCCATCTTCAATTGCCTTTATTACATTTTCTTCTTTCTCATTATATAAATTTTGAATATTTTCTATAATGGATTTGAATTTAGCCTTTATATGCTCAGATCTTTGTCTAAATTCATTTGCATTATTGCTTCCTTCCTCAGCCTTACTTGAAAGCTCATTTATGCTGGAATCCACTTCTTCTATAGATGCACTGATTTCTTCCGATACTGCACCTGACTCCTGTACAACATCTGTTATACTTTTTACAGCGCTGCCTGTTTCTTGAATTTTTGAGGATATTTCTTTGACGATTTTAGAAAACTCTTTACTTTCTATGCTCATCTTTTGGGAATTATGTGATATATCCTTGATTAATCCGGTTAATTCTTCCCTCATAATATTGAATGCATTTGCAAGTTGTCCTATTTCATCTTTTCTTTTTAATAGATAATCAGAACTATGATCTGAAGTCAAATCAAAATTCGAAGCTTTATTTACTACTTTCACCAGGGATAATATAGGATCCCCTATCTTTTTGCCAAAATACATGGAAATCAACACTGCTAATATTAATGAAGCACCAATTACCAATGTCAACCACCAGATTAATTCTCTCAATGGTTTTTCCAATTGAGCTTTAGGCACTGCCAAGCCAACTGTCCAGCCACAAGAATTAATTTTTGAAGTAGTAAAATATTTTTCTTTGCCATCATAATCCCGATTCAAAATTATATTTTTATTCAATATGCTTGAAAAATGTCCACCCATTACTTTTGTAATATTTTTAGCTCCCTCTGCTGTAGGCTTAAAATCCTTATTAGGATGAACCATAAAATTATTTTTATTATCAATTAAAAAAGCATAGCTATTACTTATAGGCTTTGCCTTATCTATAATATTCGTGATTGTATCCAATCTAATATCAGAACTTACAACTGCAACCACTTCATTATTTTCTATTATGGGTTTAGATATGGATATTATCATTTTCTTTGTTTCTGCATCCACATATGGCTCGGAATAAGCCAGAGCTCTTTTTTCAACAGCATTCTTATACCATATTCTTTTAGTACATACAAATGTATTGTCAGGCACCCATCCGGAACCATCTAAATATTTTTTATTATTAAAACCTACATATACTGCTAGAGAATAAAAATTTGAATCTGTTTTTTTCTTTAAATACTCCAGAAGTTTTTTATCATCTGAAGTTCCCATATGTTGTATACTATCACCAATCTCACTTACTATCTTTCCCTGCCCTTCAATCCAACCATTGATAATTTCCGCATATTTATCCGACTGTGCTGAAATCTTATTTTTAGATTCTCCAATTATGGAATTGTAAAATATAAAGTAACTGACTGCCGAAGACACCAATAGACTTAATACACATGTAACTGAAATTACCAATATTATCTTATGTTTAATAGTTTTCATAGATTTCTTCCCTTATATTTTTAGTTAGATCAATTTATATCAAATAATTAAAAATAGTATATAATTTAAGAATGTAAAGTACATTAAAACAATGTAAACTTTATATTTCTTTTAAAATACTCACATAAAAATAAAAAGAGACTAAGCAAATCCTTATTATGCTAAGGAAGCTAAGTCTCCAGTGCCTCTGGTAAACCATAATTTAAAACAATCTATCTTTCATTTCCCAGAAAAAACAAAGAAAGGGTACCGCACCCACAGTGAGCGGCCATGCCAAATCCCAGTATATTTATAATAAATTTATTATTTGGAAAATCTTCTTTTATAATTTTTTCAAGGAACATTGCATCTTCTAAACAATCTCCATGTGAAATACCTATAATCTGATTTTCCGTATACATACTCTTTTCTTTAAATTTCTCTGCAATACATTTAATTGCCTTTTTTCTTCCCCTAAGGTTAACTACACTTTTTAAAGTACCGTCTTCTTGAATACACATAATTGGTTTTACATTTAGGAGAGAGCCTACATTTGCTTTAAATGGAGGTATCCTTCCTCCTCTTTTTAAATATTTTAAATCTTCCACCATAAACCAATGGTTCATTTTAAGTTTATTACTTTCTATCCAGCTTACAATTTCATCTCCAGTGCACCCATTCTCTGCCATATAATAAGCATTATATACTAAAATACCCAGCCCCATTGATGCGGATTTACTATCTATTAAAGTTATATCAGCATCTTCAAATTGGCTTAACACCTCTTCCTTTGCCAGCTTTGCACTGTTGAAAGTACCGCTTATTCCTGAGGACAGACCTATGTATATTATAGGTCTTTTCTCCTTTAGCAGTTCCTTGAATTTTTCAGTAAATCTATATTCGTTTATTTGACAGGTATAGGGTAATTCGCCTTTTCTTAATCCTTCATAAAATTCCTTGTAGCTTAAAGACTCTCCAAAACTATCTTCATAATCTTTGCCTTTAAAGTTACAAATTAGACCTAAAAAGGGAATTTTGTTTTCCATAATAAAACTGCCTGGCAAATCACAACTGGCATCTGTCATAATTATGGGTTTTGTCATCTACACATCTCCCCCAGCATAATATATTATTTTCCACTAATTCAATTAAACCATAGGTATTTAAAATAAACAACAAATTACAATAATTTATTTGTGTCAAGTTCTAGCGGACACTTATTTACTTAATTTGTTGTGATGGATTTAGGTAATAATGGTACCTTCAAAACTACTTTTGCGCCGCCAATTTGTTCAGAATTTGACAGTTTCATAATTCCACCACTTAACTTTATAAATGAACTTGTAATAAATAATCCCATACCATAGTGATTTTTAGAACTTCTGCTCTTATCTCCCCTATAAAACTGCTCTGCTGCAAATTGCAGTTCTTCCTTTGAAAATCCATGTCCATTGTCTTCAATTAAGAACTCAAGTTCATTTTTACATCCATAAATTTTAAAAATCAGCTTTCCAAACTCCGGGGAGTACTCAATTGCATTTGAAACCACATTCATAATAGCCCTATATAAAAGTTCTTCATCCCCATAAAAAAATTCAGGTACACTTTCCATTTCATTTATAAGTTCAAGATTTTTTTCAGAAGCTAATGCACTTTCCTTATCTACAATCCTTTCAAAAAATGCTTTAGTTCTTATTTTGCCCTGCTTTAAAATCAGCCTATCCCCTGACTTTGTAATATCTATAAGAATTCTTAAGTATTTTTCAATTTCATCTGCACTTTTTAATATATAATCATTATATTTTATATTATCTGCTTCAATACTATTTTCTTTCATTAATTCTGCATTTCCTTTTATTATGGTAAGAGGTGTATTTATATCATGTGCCAATGCAGAAATTTGTTCTTTCCTTAATTTTTCCATATTCCACTGTTTTTCCAAAGATTCCTTCAACGCATTTTTCATATCATCTAAAGAATTAATAACTTCTTCAATTTCATGAATATCAGAATGTTTAGGCTCAAAGTCAAGATGCTTTCTCTTTATGTTATCTGAAACTTCAATTAGAACTTTAATCTCTCTAGATAGGTATTTTCCAAATATCACCGCCAGCAGAACAACTTCTCCTATAAATAATATCAAAAATAAAACTACTCCTAACAACTCTACATTTGCCAAATATTTTCTAATTAAAGGTGATTCAAATTGTGCCTTAATAGAATATTGAATAATACAAATGTCTTTTTTTCTATGAAATACCTTATAATAGCGATCTCCAAAAATAATATTTTGATTATTTTTCATTGCCCTCCATGCTTGCTCAGCTTGTTCAACTGTAAAACTTCCATAAAGCATACTATCTTTTTCATCATAAACACCATAATTACAGCCCTGAGGTATTAAATTTTTAGTCACCTTATCTGCATTCAAAATGGCACTGCTGTTTTCTTCAATCTTCTTCTCTGAATAATTGGCAGGTAATATAAAATGCTTTTCAATCATCACAACAACTAAAAATGAATATACTACTAAAAGTAAAATTGTTGCAAGACAAAAGCATAATATATATATGAGGCATCATCACATCCAGTAAAATCAAATCATAATCCAAACATCTTTCAACAGGGAAATATGATAGTTGCAATGCCACAAATATATATTCCTAATTTAAACCCATTCATATATAATCCCTGAAATTTATACAGTAGTACATTAATATCATATACATCACTATTCAATATAATATAATTTTGAATTATTCTGCCACCCCAGCTGCAGGGCAGCCATTTGCCTATTACATCCCCAAGTCCTGTAAGCATAAGAGCTGAAATCAGACTTTCTGTTATTCCAAGTCCTATGGAGGCCCCTGTTCCAAAACGAAAACTTAATAATAAGTGTAGTATATACAAAAATATTTGACTAAATAATAAAATTAAAATTATATTTCCATAAATATAAAAATTAAATACATCCTCATGAACTAAAAATTCCAATTCTAATGCAAAAATGCCAATAGCAATAATAAGAGAAAAAAATGCCATAAAAAGCAGCGCACATATTTTACTTGAAAAACTTAAAAGCTTGTGTTCTGACATCAAGAGCCCCCGAAAATTTCCCGCATCATATTCTTGTTCCACAGCCATAGCACATACTATACCAATTATCAATGGAAATCCCATGGATAAAACTTGTGTATACAGCCCCATCTTAGAAACATTATCTACTGCTGCAGTTGAAGTTCCATAATATGCAACAAATAATAATGAAATCAATATTGGAACAATAATGTGCATCCAAAATATTGCAGTGTGACGTACTTTATAAAAATCAGATCCTATTAATCTAATGAGCATGAACATATTACCTTGCCTCCTGATTTTCGTACCATTTTGCAGTAAAAAATGCAAGTATGACAAATAAGCTAACTATAATTATAATGCCTGGTAATATAACGCTGTCCCATAATAATTCCGGTGTAAAAGCCTGATTACCCTGAATAGCTGGTAACCCATTTGGCAGAACTTTTATAATTGGAATCATAAGTCTTGAAGGAACTGCATAGGGTATCATCCACAGCGTATCGTAAACAGCAAGCAGTACTCCTAATATACAGCAAACAATGTTGATTAATACTGTGGCAAACATTCCTATTTTACTTCCTAAAAACATACATAAAGGTATCTGCCATAGAAGTGTTATTATCAAGACTATACTTGCAAATACTGCATTTATCATTGGGATTCTTCCTAGTTTCCCTATTTCTAAAATATTTCCTATAAATACAGAGCCAAATAAATGAATCATAGATGCAATTACAATCATGCATACACATACAAGTACTTTTGCCATCCAAATCTTTTTTAAATCTACAGGTAAGGAAAGCACCGCCATATTTTTCATTTTTTTATCTTTAACAACAACTAATGTACATAATAAAGATATCATTCCTGGAAAAAGCATTACATACCACCAATTGTAACTGTCAATTTCAAAATATCTTGTGGTTAAAATAAAGGAAAGTGCTATTGCCAAAAAGGGGTAATAAAGATAAGTTTTCCTATAAAGGTGTGTTTTATTTTCAAATACTCTGATTTAAAATAAGCTCCCATGCTATTCCCCCTCCCTTCTGTATTTTCCTGCAACCTCTATAAACAACTTTTCAAGATCTTCTCCCTTTTTCATATCCCCCTGATACCCTAAAATTCCACCTGAGATAATCCCAATTTGGCAAGCTACCTGTTCAACTTCACTCAATATATGACTTGATAGTATTACGGAAATACCCTCCTTTGGAAAAGATCGAATTAATTCACGAAGTTCTTGTATACCAAAAGGATCCAGTCCATTAGTGGGCTCATCTAAAATCAAAAGCTTTGGATTATTTAAAAGTGCAATTGCAATTCCAAGCCTTTGCTTCATTCCCATAGAAAATTGATGCGCTCTTTTATTGCCTGTATTCTTTAAATCCACTATTTCAAGCACTTCATCAATTCTTTTATCAGGTAATCCTAAAACTATTGTACGCACCTTTAAATTTTCCCTTGCAGTAAGATTTCCATAAAGTGATGCTCCTTCAATTAAAGCTCCCATATTTTTTAAATCATTTCTACTCCATTTATGACCTTCAAACAGAATTTTTCCACTACTTGCTCTCAGCATTCCAGTTATCATCTTTAATGTTGTGGACTTTCCCGCTCCATTTGGTCCAAGCAATCCATAAATAGAATTGCGCCTGACTTTGAGCGATACATTATTTACCGCCATTTGTCCTTTAAAATTTTTACAAAGCTCTTTAGTCTCTAAAATTAAATCATTCATTATTAATCCATCCTCCTGTTCGATTAAATAATAATCTATAATTATAAGGATTCTATAAGGAATAATAAAAAAGATGAAGCTTTTTACACTTCATCTCTATATAACCTACACTTAACATAAGGAATAATTTAAATTTTAAAATAGTTTACTCCTGCTTCAAATAATTTCTGATCCTTTTCCCCTGGAATATTTTTAAATACATTTTCTCCTATTCTTTCTGAATGTCCCATTTTACCAAGTATTCTCCCATCTGGACTTGTTATACCCTCTATTGCAAAGTAGGAACCATTTGGATTAAATTTAACATCACAGCTGGCATTACCATTTAGATCCACATATTGTGTTGCTATCTGACCTTTAATTTTGAGCTTGTCAATAACATCATCTGCCGCCACAAATCTTCCCTCTCCATGGGAAACTGCTATGGAATGAATATCTCCTGCCTTTGCATTGTTAAACCATGGAGATAAATTGGAAATAACTTTTGTGTTTACTATGGTAGACACGTGTCTTCCTATTTTATTATAGGTAAGGGTAGGACAAGACTCATCTATATCTCTTATTTCCCCAAAAGGTACAAGTCCTAATTTTATAAGGGCTTGAAAGCCATTGCATATTCCAAGCATAAGTCCATCTCTCTTATTTAAAAACTCCATTACGGCTTCTTTTATCTTAGAATTTCTAAAGAAGGTAGCAATAAATTTACCTGAACCCTCCGGTTCATCTCCCGCGCTAAATCCTCCTGGAAGCATAATAATCTGGGAAGAATTTATTCCTCTTACAACTGCATCTACAGATTCCTCTATCTGCGTGCCTGTCAAATTTTTAATTATAACAGTTTCTACTTGAGCCCCTGCTTTTTTAAAAGCTTTTTCCGTATCATATTCACAATTAGTTCCAGGAAATACAGGTATAATTACCTTTGGAACTGCCGCCTTTATTGCCGGAGAAATTTTATTATTTCTTTCAAAATACTCTACTTCTATTTTCTTATTTTCTCCTGAAACGTAAGTAGGAAAAACATTTTCAAGACTTTCTTCCCAAGAACTTACCATATCCAAAATAGATATCTTTTCTTTATTTATTTCTATAGATTGCTCTTTTTGGGTAAATCCAATGAGTTTAAATCCTGTGTTTTTAAGCCTTTCATCGATATCTATTTTTGAATCTATTTCTAGTATGATAGAGCCATAATCTGGAGAAAATAATTCTTTGGCACTTATATCATCTTTAAACTTCATTCCAATCCTATTTCCAAAACTCATTTTGCTTACGGCTTCACATATTCCTCCTCTTTTAACAGTGTGGGCGGACAACACTTGACCTTCTTTAATCATATTATTTATGATGCCATAATTTTTTTTAAGTTTTTTAATATCTGGAAGAGAAAATTCATCCCTTAATGCAGGTATAACCACTACATAATTTTCATAGTCTTTAAACTCAGGTGATATAATATCGTCAGCTCTTGCTGTACTAACTGCAAAGGAAACCAAAGTAGGTGGAACATCCATGTCCTTAAAACTTCCTGACATACTGTCTTTTCCACCTATAGCTGCTATGCCAAATTGCTCTTGGGCATAAAGGGCTCCAAGCAAGGCAGAAAAAGGCTTACCCCACCTTTCTGGCTCTTTGCCGAGTTTCTCAAAATACTCCTGAAAAGTAAGTTTTATATTATTTACATCTCCTCCTGAAGCTGCAATTTTAGCTGCTGATTCCACCACTGCATAAACTGCTCCATGAAAAGGGCTCCACTTGGCAATATCTGGATTGTATCCACAACTCATTATTGTGGCAGTATTGGTATCTCCATTTAATACAGGTAATTTTGCTGCCATAGCTTCTGTAGGGGTATCCTGATATTTTCCTCCAAAAGGCATAAGTACAGTAGAAGCACCTATGCTGCTGTCAAATCTCTCCACCAGTCCTTTTTGACTACACATATTTAAATCTTTTAAAGTTTCAATCCACAGTTCTTTTATGCTATTATTTTCATACTTTTTATCTGAAATACTTCTCTCAAAATAGCTTTTATCCTCAGGAGACTTTACTCTAACATCCACTGATGCCCTTACTCCATTGGTATCTAAAAATTCTCTGCTTAAATCTACAATGGCATCCCCTCTCCAGAACATCTTAAGCCTGTTATCCCCTGTAACATCAGCTACTTTAGTTGCCTCTAAATTCTCCTGCCTTGCATATTCTATAAATCTATCCTGATTTTCTCTTGATACAACCACTGCCATACGTTCTTGAGATTCTGAAATAGCAAGTTCAGTTCCGTCTAAACCTTCATATTTTTTAGGTACCAAATCCAAATTTATTTCAAGTCCTTCTGTAAGTTCTCCTATAGCTACAGATACTCCTCCTGCACCAAAATCATTACACCTTTTAATAAGTTTGCTTACCTCTGGCTTTCTAAATAACCTTTGAATTTTTCTTTCAGTAACTGGATTACCCTTTTGCACTTCCGCTCCAGATGTAAGTATGGAGGATTCCGTGTGTTTTTTAGAAGAACCTGTAGCTCCACCACAGCCATCTCTTCCTGTTCTTCCTCCTAAAAGTATTACTACATCAGAAATTACAGGTTTCTCTCTCTTTACATTTTCAAAAGGAGCTGCAGCTATAACTGCACCTATCTCCATTCTCTTTGCCACATATCCTTCATCATATATTTCAGAAACCATACCTGTTGCAAGACCTATCTGATTTCCATAAGAACTATACCCTTCCGCTGCCCCTAGGGTTATTTTTTTCTGTGGGAGTTTTCCTTTCAATGTATTCTCCACCTTGGTTCTTGGATCTCCACTTCCTGTAACTCTCATAGCCTGATATACATAGGATCTCCCAGAGAGTGGATCACGTATTGCCCCTCCAAGACAGGTTGCAGCTCCTCCAAAAGGCTCAATCTCCGTTGGGTGATTATGGGTTTCATTTTTAAACATTACAAGCCATTTTTCATTTTTCCCATTTATATCTGCATCCACAACTATACTGCATGCATTTATCTCATCTGATTCATCTAAATCTTTTAGTTTTCCATCTTTTCTCAATTTCTTTACAGCAATGGTACCTATGTCCATAAGACATTCAGGTTTTTTATTTTCAGTATATATTCTATTTCTCAATTCTAAATAGTCTTCATAAGCGTTTTTTATAGGAGTTGAGAATTTTCCATCTTCAATGGATACATCAGTTAATTCAGTCATAAAAGTAGTATGTCTGCAGTGATCGGACCAATATGTATCTATTACTTTTATTTCCGTTATAGTAGGATCTCTCCTCTCTTTTTCTTTAAAATACCTCTGGCAGAAGATTAAATCTTCTATACTCATAGCAAGACCTTTAGCCTCTATAAATTCCTCAAGTTCTTCTTTATCTTTTTCTATAAATCCATCTAATATTTCCACAGACTCTGGTATAACTAATTCGCTTTTCAAGCTATCTAATTTTTCCAAAGAAGCTTCCCTGGAATCCACAGGATTTATACAATAATTTTTTATCTTTACAAATTCCTCCTCTGATATATCCCCATAAAGAATATATACCTTTGAAGATGCAATCTGTGTCTTTTCACTTTGAGTTAATATTCGAATACATTGAGATGCAGAATCCGCTCTCTGATCATACTGACCAGGAAGATACTCTACAGCAAAAACCTTCGTATTTTCTTCCATGTCTATTTCTTCTTCATATATGTTATCTACAGTTTTTTCCGAAAATATTATATATTTGGATTTTTCATATTCCCTATCATCTATATTTTCTATATCATAACGATTTACTACTTTTACATTTTCTAAATGATAAATACCAAGACTTTCTCTAATATCTTTGAGAAGTCCCTGAGCTTCTATGTCAAATCCTTTTTTCTTCTCTACGAACAGTCTTTTAACACTCATTGTACTTTCTCCTTGTTTTATTATTTTTTCGAACGTTTATTATACTTTTATCAAAATTATTCGCATATATTATATCATATATATATTTTTTTGTGAACAATATACAGTACGGTCTTATCTTTTTTCTCTAATAAAAAGTATTCCTTGTATATTTTTACTATTTGCGGCTAAAGAAGCATAAAAAAAGTTATTTTCAGAAACTATGCCTCCAGCTATGTGTCCTGTGGTAGTGAGTATTTCTGTATATTCTCCTACCTTACAGCTCCTTAAGCAATTTCCTCTTAAAAATACATTAACCGTGTTTTTATTTTCGTTATGGTGTACTATTTTTACTTCAATAAAAGTTCCTTTTTTTATCATACAGCTCAACCCCATTATATTTATTTTAATAAATTGTATTCATAAATATTCTAGAATATTATTAGCTTTGTAAAAATAAATACACCTTAAACTTTAATTTAATTTCAAAAAAGTACTGCCTGCACTAAAACAGACAGTTGCAATTTAAAAATAACTTATTCATAAAGAGGAAAAGCCTCACATAATTCTATTACTTCCCTTTTAATAGCTGACAGGTCCCCTTCTCTATTTTCCACTGCTTTATTGATAAAATAAGCTACTTTTTTCATTTCCTCTTCTTTAAATCCTCTGGTAGTCACAGCTGGAGTTCCCACTCTAATTCCACTTGTAACATTTGGTTTTAACTTGTCAAAAGGAATGGCATTTTTATTTACAGTTATGTTTACCTTATCTAAAAGTTCTTCCAAATCCTTTCCCGTAATATTTTTATTAGTAAGATCTACTAATAAAAGGTGGTTATCAGTGCCTCCGCTTACAAGTCTGAATCCGTACTTAACCAACTCTTCTCCAAAAACTTTGGCATTTTTTATTATCTGATCTATATACTCCTTATATTCATCCTTTAATGCTTCTCCAAAACAAACTGCCTTGGCAGCTATAATATGCATTAAAGGTCCTCCTTGTATTCCTGGAAATATGGTCTTGTCAAGGGCAGCCCCATATTTTTCCTTGCATATTATTGCCCCTCCTCTAGGTCCCCTCAATGTTTTATGGGTAGTAGTTGTAACAAAGTCTGCATAAGGTACTGGAGATTCGTGTCTTCCTGCAGCAATAATTCCTGCAATATGGGCCATATCTACCATCATGTAGGCTCCCACTTCATCACATATTTCCCTTATCTTTTTAAAATCTATTTTTCTCGGATAGGCACTGGCACCAGAAACTATCATCTTAGGCTTGTGCTTAAGTGCCAATTCTCTCATTTCATCATAATCAATTATCTCCGTATCACTATTTAATCCATAGGAAACAAAATTATATAATTTACCTGAAAAACTTACCTTGCTTCCATGAGTTAGATGACCTCCATGATTTAAACTCATTCCAAGAACCGTATCTCCCGGTTTTAGAACAGACATATAAACAGCCATGTTTGCCTGGGAACCTGAATGAGGCTGTACATTTACATGCTCTGCATTAAAAAGTTTTTTCATCCTGTCTCTTGCCAAATCTTCTGCCTTATCTACTATGTAACATCCTCCATAATATCTTTTGCCTGGATACCCTTCTGCATATTTATTGGTTAAAAAGGACCCCATGGCTTCCATCACACTTTTACTTGTAAAATTTTCAGAAGCAATGAGTTCTATACCATTTTTTTGTCTTTCCCATTCTTCCTCAATTATTCCATAGATATCTTTATCAGTATTTTTTAACTCATTAAAATCCATGTGCTATTCACTCCTTTGAAAATATAAGTTTTGTAATCCTTCAGTTTCATTACCATATTACTTTATAACTTCAATTTACACAAGTATACTTTGTGAATAATAAACACAAATTTTATGATATAATAATCTCATCATTTATTCCATGCAAGGAGAATATCATCTATGAACGTTGATAAAATAGTACATGTGGCAGCCCATGCCGGAAAAATAATGCTGGAAAGCGGAGCTGAAATATACAGGGTTGAAGAAACCATAACCAGAATAGGAAACAATTATAGTATATTCAGCATAGATGCTTTTGTAACCTTAAATGTAATTATAGTATCCGCCTCTGATGAATGCGGCCAAACCATATCAGTAATAAAAAGAGTACGCCATAGAACATTGGACTTAGAAAAAATATCCGGGGTAAATAACCTGTCAAGAAATATAAAAAAAAATAATTATTCTCTATATAGAGTAGAGATCAAGCTAAATAAAATTGAATCCTCTAGTCCCTATAATCTTAAAATGACCCTAGTATTTTCAGGCTTAGCCACAACGTTTTTTTGTTTTGCTTTTGGAGGGAACATAAAAGACTCTATAGTAGCATTTTTTATAGGACTTTTAATAAATTTAACTTCTAGAAGTCTTAATTTTCTTAGGGCAAATGAGTTTTTCATAAACACATTATGCGGCTCTATAGCTGCTTTAATAGCACTTATAAGCATTAAATACAACATAGGTTCTAATAGAGATACCATAATAATAAGTTCCATTATGCTTCTGGTACCAGGGCTTTCCATAACAAACGCCATAAGAGATACCATTGCAGGGGATTTGATCTCTGGCATTTCCAGGGGAATAGAGGCCTTTCTGGTAGCTGTAGCTATTGCCATAGGCACAGGAGTCGTATTAAAATTATGGCTTATTATAGGAGGAACAGCTTTATGATAATAAATTCTATATATATCTTCATTGCTACCTTGTCTTTCAGTATACTTGGAAATGTAAGGGGTAAAAATTTAATATTCTCATCCTTAGGTGGAGGATTTACCTGGTTTTTTTATCTTCTTTCTTCACACTATGTGAATTCTTCCAGCCTGCTGTGTTTTTTTACAGCTTCAGTATTTGCCTCCACCTATTCAGAAATAATGGCAAGAGTGATAAAAACTCCTGCCACAACTTTTATAATATATTCAATTATTCCACTAGTGCCAGGATGGGGAATGTATAATACCATGCTCTATTCTATACAGGGTCATATAAATGAATCATTGTCTACAGGCCTTAACACACTGGAGATTGCCGGAACTATAGCTGTAGGTATATTTTTAGTATCCTCCATATTCAAGGCCGCTGCACTTTTTAGAAAAAAACTTTTTAAAATCGATCAACTTTAATCACTCTGCTTTTATATTGTTTACTTTAGGAACATAGTAAAAGTTTCTAAAAAGGCCTCTATATTATCATTTTTAGCTCTATTATTTTCATCTTCCACCAGGCAGGTTCTGGCATAATTTTTAAGTACCAGACCTCCTACCTTGTTTACTGCTGCTCTCACCGCTGCAATTTGTATTAAAATATCCCTGCAGCATATATCACTTTCAATCATCTTCTCAATGCCTTTTATCTGTCCTTCTATTCTTCTTAACCTAGTCTGAATCTGTTTTCTTTCTTCCAAAAATATCACTCCCAAATCTAATACATACAATGACCCTAATTCAAAACTTTAGAGTTAGTATATATTATAACCTATAAGTGATATAAAAAAAATCTTCTACTCCAAGCTCTTTTTCACCTCTGAAATAAAATTCCCTACTTTATCTAATATTTCTTTTTCCCCTTTACATTTATATATGATGTCAATTATGGCACTCCCTATTATTATTCCATCGCAATAAGGTTTAAATTCTCTTGCCATACTGGATCCTGAAATTCCAAAGCCCAAAGCTTTAGGAAGTTCCGTATAGCTCCCTACAAGTTCCATATATTCTTTAATATCAGTTTTGATTTTCTCTCCCACTCCAGTTACCCCATTTTTAGATACGCAATATACAAAGCCGGATCCCCCAGCCGCTATTTCCTGAATTCTTCTTTTTGAGGTAGGTGCCACAAGAGGTATTAAGTGAACTTCATATTTTACAGTTATGTCCATTATGTCTCCCCTTTCTTCTATGGGAAGATCTGGGATTATAATTCCATTTATTCCTACAGCAGAAGCTTCCGCTATAAATCTTTCCAAACCATATTTAAATATAGAACTGTAGTATACCATATATACAAGAGGAATTTCACTTTTTCCCCTTATCTTTCTTACAGTTTCCATAATGTTTCTAATTTTGGCTCCCCCCTTTATTGCTCTTTGAGAAGAACCCTGTATAATAGGCCCATCTGCCAGTGGATCGGAGTAGGGTATTCCAATTTCCACTATATCCGCTCCTTTTTTATCCATTTCAAGCACAATATTAACTGTAGTATCCAGACTAGGATCTCCTGCTGTTATAAAAGGTATAAGTGCTTTTTTACCTTGATCTTTTAACTCTTTAAATTTAAAATCAATTCTGTTCATGTATATATCCTCCCCATATTATCCAAATATATTAAGTTCTGAAATAGTATCTACGTCCTTGTCTCCCCGTCCTGAGATATTTACTACAACTATTTCTTCTTTTGAAAGTTCAGGTGCCAATTTCATGGTATAAGCCAGTGCATGAGAACTTTCAAGAGCTGGTATTATACCTTCACACCTGCTTAAATATCCAAAGGCATCCAGTGCTTCCTGGTCTGTAACATAAGTGTACTCCGCCCTTTTTGTATCTTTTAAATAGGCATGTTCAGGTCCTACTCCGGGATAATCAAGTCCTGCAGATACAGAATAAACAGGAAGTATCTGTCCTTCATCATCTTGAATGAGATAAGTCATCATGCCATGGAGTACTCCAACAGAGCCTTTAGCCATAGAAGCTGCATGTTTATCTGTGTCTACCCCAAGTCCTGCTGCTTCAACTCCTATAAGTTTTACACTCTTATCTTCTACAAAGGGGTAAAAAATGCCCATGGAGTTACTTCCCCCTCCCACACATGCTATTATATAATTGGGAAGTTTTCCTTCTTTTTTTAAAATCTGCTCTTTTGTTTCATCTCCTATTATTCTTTGAAAATCCCTTACCATAGTTGGATAAGGATGAGGCCCCACTACAGAACCCATTACATAAAAGGTATCTTCAATATTTTCTACCCATTTTCTAAGAGCTTCATTTACCGCATCTTTTAAAGTTTTAGTGCCTGACTCTACAGAAACCACTTTTGCCCCTAATATCTTCATTCTAAGCACATTTAAAGATTGCCGCCTGCAGTCCTCTTCTCCCATATATATGACACATTCCATTTGAAACATAGCAGCCCCTGTAGCCACTGCCACTCCATGCTGTCCTGCACCGGTTTCCGCTATTACCTTTTTCTTTCCCATTCTCTTTGCAAGAAGTATCTGTCCCAATACGTTATTTATCTTATGTGCACCGGTATGATTTAAATCTTCCCTTTTTAAATATATCTTTGCACCACCTAAATTTTTAGTAAGGTTTTCCGCATAATAAAGTGGTGTAGGTCTTCCTGAATACTCTTGTAAATAGTACATGTATTCATCAATAAATTTACTATCCTCTTTTGCTTTGTTAAAACTTTCTTCAAGTTCCATAAGTGCAGTCATAACTGTTTCCGGTACATATTGTCCTCCAAACCTTCCAAATCTTCCTGAATTTTCATATGATTTATTCACTTAATATTCCTCACTTTCTCAATAAACATTTTTATTTTACTGGAATCCTTATATCCCTGGCTTTCCACGCCGCTGGACACATCCACTATATCTGGATTAACTATATAAGCTGCAGTTTCAACATTTTCTTCATTGATGCCTCCTGCCAGTATCAGGTCCTTCTTAATTTTAATATGTCTTGCAATATCCCAGTCAAAACATTTCCCGCTTCCAGCTGTCTTGTTATCTAAAACTATTCCATCTGCATATTTATAGTTTAAATTCAAAATATCTTCCCTACATCTCACTTTTAAAGCTTTCCAAATAGTAAATTCATTAAAATGCCTCATATATTCTTCATCTTCTAAGCCATGAAATTGAATTACATCCAGTGCTAAAATTTTTGATGTGTTGTATACATATTCTAAAGCTTCATCTACAAAAACTCCCACACTTTTAATACTACTATCTAAATTTGCTATAAGCATTTTAGCCTGCTCCAAATTTACCTGTCTCTTACTCTTTGAAAATACAAATCCTACATAATCCGGCTTATATCTATTCACACATTTAATATCCTCGTCTCTTTTAAGGCCGCATATTTTCACTTTAATCAATGTGCACTCATCTCCAATTATCTATTCAAAGTTATCCACTTTTTACACTATCTATGAATTTTTTGATACTCTCTATATCATAAATTTTTTTCATAAGTCCTTCTCCAATTAATACTCCATTTATAGGAAGACTTTTTATATATTTAAAATCCATACTTGTTTTTATCCCGCTTTCTGAAATTACAGCAGTATTCTCTGGCATATAATTAATTAAATTTTCTGTATTTTTTAAATCCACAGTAAAATTTTCAAGATTCCTATTGTTTATTCCAATTATCTCCGGTTCTATTTTAAGGGCAATATCTAGTTCACTTTTATTATGGACCTCTACAATACATTGAAGTCCTATGGAAGAAGCTATCTTATAAAACTTGTCTAAGTTTTCTTTTAAAATTCTTACTATTAGAAGTACAGCATCTGCCCCTAAAAGCTTTGATTCATAAACTTGATATTCATCTACAATAAAATCTTTTCTCAGCACAGGTTTTGAAATAAACTCTTTAGCCTTCTTTAAATATTCATCTTTTCCCTTGAAATAATGCTGCTCAGTAAGCACAGATACAGCATCTATATCCAGCGTTTCATATGTGCTGCATATATCTTCAAATTCAAATTTACGGTCTATTATACCTTTAGAGGGAGATGCCCTTTTTATCTCCCCTATAATAGATATATCATCATTTATCAGGGCACCTTTGAAATTTCTAATTTTAAATTCATCTATTCTGCTAAGTTCATCTACAATATCTTTTAGAGGTTTACTTTCCTTTCTAATCTCCAGTTCCTTCTTCTTTACACCTACTATATCATCTAATATCATCCCACAACACCTGCCTCAATTGTTGTAATTTAAAATTTCCTCATACTTGGCATAAGCCTTTCCAGAGTCTATAAGTTCATTGGCTCTTAGAATCCCTTCTTTTAAATCCTCCGCCTTTTTTCCTATATAAATTGCAGCTGCACTATTTAACACCACTATATCCCTTTCAGGGCCGGTTTTGCCCTTTAATATATCCATTATTATAGCCGCATTTTCCCTGGCAGTACCCCCTGCAATATTTTTATAAAAAGTAGTTTTTATACCAAAATCTCCAGGAGACAAAGTGTATTTTCTTATTTCTCCATCTTTTACTTCACATACATAAGTTACCGTAGTAGTTGTAATTTCATCTAATCCATCTCCGCCATGAACTACCATAGCCCTTTCACATCCTAAATTTAAAAGTGTTTTAGCTGCTGGTTCTAAAAGTTTTCTGTCATATACTCCCATAACCTGTCCTTTCACAAACGCAGGATTGGTAAGAGGTCCTAATATATTAAATATAGTTCTAACTCCTAAGTCTCTTCTAATACCTGCCACATTTTTCATAGCACTGTGATAGCTTGGTGCAAATAAAAACCCCATTCCCACATTATCAATACAGTGTTCAACTTTGGATTTTTCTAAATTTATATTAATTCCAAGCTCCTTTAACACATCTGCACTTCCACTTTGACTAGAAACTGCTCTATTTCCATGCTTAGCCACTTTTACTCCTGCAGAAGCTGCTATAATAGCCGCTGCAGTAGATATATTAAAAGTCCTTCCCCCATCTCCTCCAGTGCCACAGGTATCAATGGCATATTGGGATTTTAATTTTACAGGCACTGCCATATTTCTCATAGCCTTTGCACATCCGGTTATCTCTGGGATAGATTCTCCCTTCATTTTTAGTGCTATTAAAAAGCCAGCTATCAGGGCAGAAGACTCCTGTCCATTCATTATATTTTCCATAACTTGTTCAGATTGACTTTCAGATAAATCCTTACCTGATAAAACTTCTTTTATAGCTTCATTTAACATGACATACCTCCTGCAGGAAATTTTTTATTATACCGCGGCCGCACTCTGTCAATATGGATTCAGGATGAAATTGAAGTCCATACACCGGGTAAACACTGTGCTTTATACCCATTAAAACACCATCATCACTTTCTGCAATTTTAAAAATATGGGTAGGAATTATGGATTCTTCATCTACTATTAAAGAATGATATCTCATGGCCCTAATAGGACTTTTAATTCCTTTAAATAATTCATTTTCTACATGCTCCACCATAGATGTTTTACCGTGTCGTATTTCTTTTGCCCTGACTACATCTCCGCCGTAGGCCACAGCTATGGCTTGATGTCCAAGACATATTCCTAAAATAGGTATATCTTTTCCGTACTTTTTTATTACCTCAATACATATACCTGAATCTTCTGGCACTCCCGGGCCTGGAGATATAACTATGCCCTGCAGGTTTTCAAATTTCTCTATATCCTCTGCCGAAATTTCATCATTTCTAACTACTACTATATCCTCATGCAATTCTCCTATATATTGATAAAGATTATAGGTAAAAGAATCATAATTATCTATCATCAATATCAACTACACCACCTCCATTAATGCCTTTGCCTTATTTAAAGATTCCTCATACTCTGATTCAGGATCAGAATCATATACTATGCCTCCGCCAGCCTGCATATATGCATAACCTTCTTTTATAACTACTGTCCTTATGGCAATACAGGTATCCATGTTTTTGTTATAAGAAAAATATCCCACCGCCCCTGCGTAGAGAAGTCTTTTTCTATCTTCAATTTCATCTATTATTTCCATGGCCCTTATTTTAGGGGCCCCTGACACCGTACCTGCAGGAAGACAGGAAATAAAAGCATCAAAACTTGATATTCCACTTTTTAACTTTCCTGAAACCTCAGATACCAAATGCATAATATGGGAATACTTCTGTACTTCCATAAATTTTGTGACTTCAACAGTTCCAAATTCACTTACTTTTCCTATGTCATTTCTTCCAAGGTCCACCAGCATAACATGCTCTGCCCTTTCTTTTTCATCATTTATAAGTTCATTCTTTAATTTTTCATCTTCTTCTCTGCTTGTTCCTCTTTTTCTTGTGCCTGCAATGGGGTTAGTGCTGACCCTGTCTCCATACACACTCACAAGCCTTTCTGGAGATGAGCCTACTATCTGAAAATCCTTAAAATCCATGTAAAAAAGATAGGAGGATGGATTTTCATATCTCAGCTTTCTATAAATATCAAAGGCCTTAATCTCAGTGCTGCATTTTAACCTTTGAGAAATAACCACCTGAAATATATCTCCGCTTTTTATATATTCTTTGGCCTTTTCTACATTTCTACAAAATTCATCTTTAGTATAATTAGAAGTAATTTCTGCTTTTTTTGAACTATTAGAAATATTATGAACCTTTATTTTTTCAGTAATCTGCCCGTATAATCTTTCAAAATAACTATTGATTTCTCCATAACTTATATCATCTTCTGGAAACACATTGTATATTAAAATCAGTCTATGCTTTAAGTGATCGTAGCATATTAAATTTTTGTAGAACATAAAGTAACTTTCGGGAATATTTAAGTCATCTTCATTATCATCTTTTATATTTTCATACTGTTTTATTACGTCATATCCCGCATATCCAATAGCCCCTCCAATAAAAGGTATATCCACTGAATTTGTGTTGTAATTTATATCCATATACTTCTGTATAAAGTCCATTATTTTACCATGAAATTTAAATTTAGAATTTTTATACTCTACAAATATATCATTTTTAAAGCTTTTTATTTCCATATAGGGATTACATGTTATAAAAGAATATCTTCCCTTTTGTTCATTGAATTCTACACTTTCCATTATTATTTTATTTTCACCTTTTAGATTATAAAATATATTTATAGGTGTTATTTCATCTCCATTTAATTTACATATTACAGGAAATGCATCTTTATTATTTTTTAATAGATTAAATTCACTTTCATTTAAATTTAACATACTTTTTCACCTCCAAAGTTAATAAAAAAATACACTTCAATCCCTTAAAAGGGACGAAGTGTATTTTCCGCGGTACCACCCATATTAATCTTATATTAGATGGTACAGTCAAAAATAAAAAGCATTTCTCCCTTTTAGGAAGAAATGCCCAATTTCTTAGCCACCCAAATAAAACTCTCTCTTTCAGGTACGGAGAAATATTCTCGATACCCTGTCTTTTTAACGGTAGACTACCGGATACTGCTACTATTAATTCACATCACACCTTACAGATCCATTCGGCATTAACATTAGCATCTGAATCCCACCATCTCAGACTCTCTTAGCCTAAATTATAATACTTACTACTCCTGCTCATAGGATTTAACTTTTAAAATTGTTATTTAACATTATAAAACTAAATTTTATAGTTGTCAATATATTTTACAATATAAATTTTTTAATAACTTCTCCTACAGCACCACTGTTATTATCTGTTTCTGTAATATAATCTGCAGATTTTTTTAAAATTTCCCGTGAATTAAATACAGCTACCCCAAGACCGGCAGTTTTAATCATACTCTTATCATTCTCATCATTCCCCACAGCTATGCACTGCTCCATAGGTATATCATAATAATGTGCCAAAAATTCCAGAGCACTGCCTTTTGAAACACCTCTGCTAACTATTTCAATATTATACAAATCTGACTTTGTAGTTGTTATACCCGGAACCTTAGCTATTTTATTTCTCAATCTCTCCAGATATTCTACATCCTCGTCTATAACTACTATTTTAGTTATATTACATCTGCAGTGTTTTATGAATGTTTTTGAATTCTTTACAATTGTAATTTTCATCTTGAATTTTTCACTGAGACTATTATTAATATCATAAAATTTTTTAGTGGTATACCTAAATTGCTCGCTATAAAGTCCAAAATCGTCATAAAAATGATAATAGGTATCTTTCTCCTCTCTTAATATATCTATAACTTTTAGTAAGCTGTATTTATTCAAGGGAACTGATTTAATAACATTTTTATTTTCTCCTATTATTACTCCTCCATTACAGCATATTACAGGTTCATCTGGAAATATTATTTCAGAATAAAACTTTAATGCCATAGGAGGTCTTCCCGAACAAATGACAAATTTTACTCCTAACTTTACAGCTTTATATATCATATCTTTATTATACTCTGGTATCAGTCTCTCATCGTCCAGAAGGGTTCCATCCATATCTACTGCAATAATTTTATAATTCATTATGTAAAACCTCCTACTTTTATTACTAATATATTATTAAATTTAAGGTATAACCTTTAAAATAAAAACATAGATTTTACTATAATACTCTATGTCAGGTGTGATATAAATTGAAAAAATTTTTATTAATTTTAATACCGGTTATATTTCTTGCAGGACTTAGTTATAAATTAAACAATGAGGTATTTAATCCCCAAAAACCAAACAATTTTTATTACACAAACTTGCTTGCTAAAAATTTAACTTTATCCTCTCCATTAAAATGTACCATGGAAGAAAATAATTTTCACGATGAAATAAATTTAGATAAAGATAATATTGTAGATATAAAAAATATGCTGTCTTCCCTTAAAAAAAAGAATTTTATTAGCAAGCCTAAAAATCTTCCAGAAAAATCTGCCTATAGGATTACATTCACCTTTGATAAAGAAAAATTATTAATAGACATATATAATGAAAAGTATGTGTGTATCTATCCCTGGGACGGAAAATATTCTATGGACTACATAGATATAAGTGACATTCCGGTCTCTTTAAATTTGTATTATTTAGGTAAATATCTTTTTAAACAGTATTAATATAATTCTCTTTTGTAAATCTCATATAATTGTATCACAGATATAATTATCTACATATATTATTATTGTATAAATTTATGAAAGGTGAATTACTAATGTTCATTTGTCCTTATTGTGCTCGGAATTTTTACAGAGCTCCTAAATTTAGAGCTGTATCCCACATAAGATTTTTAAATGCCAGTCCAAATTCTCCTGCAATAGATGTATATTTAAACGATAGACTTATGTTTAGAAATTTACTGTATAAATACTTTTCAGATTATGTAACTATACCTTCTGGAACATATCATATAAAAGTATTTCCTTCTGGAAATACTGTAAATCCACTTATAGATAAGAGTCTATTCATACCTCCAGAAAAAATATTTACTCTGGCTGCCATAAATGAGTATCCAAATATGGACCTTTTATCTATAGAAGATGTCCGCCATCCTAAAATTCCAGATAAAGCATTTATAAGATTTGGTCATCTTTCCCCTGAAGCACCTACCCTAAATGTGGTTCTTCCTAATGGGAATACACTTTTTTCAAATGTATCTTACAAACAGATAACTCCATATATACCTGTAGATCCTGGAACCTATACCATAGAAGCTAGGTCTTCTAGTTCCGATGAAAGAATTCTATATGTACCTAATATAAGATTACGTGGAGATAGATTTTATACCATATATGCTGTAGGAAACTTATCTAAACCACCTGAACTTCAAGTATTAATTCCTCTGGACGGCAACAGTTATATCGGTTCTTAGTTGATTTACATTTTTACAAGGGTGAATTTTACAATAAACATTGTAAATAGATTTCTATTATAGTAAAATCATAACTAGATCATTTGTGACAATTTTCTATAATAAAAATACTTAGGGTGTAAAAATGAATAAAACAAAAAAATTAGTTTTCTTAAGCTTTCTAGTAGGCATGGCTCTAGTCATATATATAATAGAAGCACAGATTCCAGTTTTATTTCCTGGAATCAAACTAGGATTGTCTAATACAGTATCGCTGGCCACCTTAATACTTTTAGGCTGGAGGGAAGCATTACTGGTAATGCTTTTAAGAACTCTTTTAGGTTCAATGTTTAACGGTACAATGACCGCATTTATGTTCAGCATAGCTGGTGGAATTTTAAGCAATTTAGTTATGATTATATTATATAAATATCTTAAAAATTCCATGAGTCTTTGGACTATAAGCATATGCGGCGCCATATTTCATAATATAGGTCAGTTATTAATAGCATCTATTATAATTCAGGACTTCAAAATATATATATACCTGCCTGTGCTTTTAATATCTGCCATAATAACAGGATATTTTATAGGTTGGTGTACAAAATTCCTAATGGACAATTTAAGTAAAATTCCCATATTTAAAAGTTTCCTGGATTCCTGATCAATCAAGTAATTCAGAGGTTCAGTTGGAATTAAACATGCCGCAGTTTTTTCTGCAGCATGTTTTATCATCTAATTATGAATTTGCTGCAGCTTCTTCTTTACTTTGCTCTTGCAAATCCATAGCACTTGTAATTTTTTTAATGGCTCCTGTAGGACATTTAGCAAGACAAGTAGCTTCACTGCATTTTTCAATACAGATATGGTGATCCACTACTGCTAAATTATTCTCCAGCTTAATAGCACCATAGGAGCAATTTTTCATGCATAGTCCACACCCAATACATCCTACCTTACAGGATTTACGTACCTGTGCACCCTTATCTTTAGAATTACAATTAACTTGAACTTTTGAACCTAAAGGTCTCAGTTGAATTACACTCTTTGGACAAACAATTGTACAAGAACCACAGCCTGTACATTTAAATGTATCAACTATTGGTAACCCTTTAGACCCCATAGTTAATGCATCAAAAGGACAATGTTTTACACAGGTTCCAAAACCTAAACATCCATACTCACAGGCTTTAGGTCCTCCCTGAAGTAAATTTGCCGCAGTACAATCCTTTATTCCCTTGTAGTCATATTTTTTTACTGTATTTGATAAATCTCCCAAACACCTTACATGAGCAACTTTTGCTTCAACATCTCCAGCAGATTTACCGGTAAGTTCTGCCACTGCCTTTGCAACTTCTTCTTTCCCAGGTACACAAAGATTAGGAGAAACACTTTCGTCCAGCACAACTGCTTCTGCATATGCCTTACATCCTGCATACCCGCATCCTCCACATTGTCCCTTTGGGAGCACATCTTCTACCAATTCTATAAGTGGATTTACCTCTACTGCAAATTTTTTATCTACATAGGCCAAAATAAGTCCAAACAAAAGTCCTATAATGGTCATTACTATTAAAACCATAATTGCTGTCTGCATTTCACCAGCCCCTTTCTACAGCGAAATCATGCCTGAAAAACCCATGAAGGACAAAGCCAGCATTCCTGCCAGAATAAAAGCTACTCCAAGACCTTCTAGGGGTTTAGGTACATCCGCTAATCTTAATTTTTCTCTAAGACTTGCCATTAAAACTATAGCCAGGGCAAACCCAAGACCAGAACCTATACTGTTAACTACACTTTCTACAAATCCATAATTAGATTCAGCATTTATAAGTGGTACACCAAGTACAACACAGTTTGTAGCTATTAAAAGAAGGTATATTCCCCACATATTATAAAGTGCAGGTGCCTGTTTCTTTATAATAATTTCTAAAAGCTGTACAAAGCTTGCAATTAAAAGTACAAAAACTACAGTTTTTAGAAATACTAGATTAAAAGGTACCAATACAAAATTATAAACTACCCAAGCAAGCATAGAACTCAAAGTAATAACTGAAGTAACAGCCATACCCATACCTAATGAGGCATCTAAATTTTTAGAAACTCCAAAGAATATACAAAGTCCCAAAAACCTTGTTAAAACAAAGTTATTTACAATTACTGCACTTATAAACAAAGTTAAATAGGCAGACATTATGCTTCACCTCCACTTAATTGTTCTAACTTTTTCATTTTGACTTTCTCCACATGCTGATTATAAACTTTTACCAAGGAAACTAAATATCCAATCAATATAAAAGCTCCTGGTGGAAGTATCATAATCAATGCTGGATTATAAGAAGCCCACATTACATGTATTCCAAATACAGTTCCCGCACCAAATAATTCACGTATTATACTTATTAAAACCAATGCTAAAGTAAATCCGCAACCCATTCCCAATCCATCAAAGAAGGATGGTATTACAGGATTCTTTGAAGCAAATGTCTCTGCACGTGCAAGTATTATAGCAAATACAACTACAAGTGCCAAATATATTCCTAATTGACTGTATAATTCAGGGGCATAGGCTTCTAATACAAGTTCCACCACAGTAACTATGGTTGCTATACAAGTTATATATACTGGTACACGAACCTTAGGATTTACAAATTTTTTAATTATGGAAACTACTGTATTGTTACAAGTTATAACAAACAATACGCAAAGTCCCATAGTCAAACCATTTACAGCAGAACTAGTTGTTGCCAGTGCCGGACATAAACTAAGTGCAAGAACAAGTATAGGATTTTCTGAAACTAATCCTTTTTTAAATATATTCCATAATCCTTTCATAATTATTTACCCCCCGTAAACGTAGTAACCTTTTCAACTGCCTCTTTCACTCCCTTAGTTACAGCTCTTGAAGTAATTGTAGCACCTGTCATAGCTTGAATATTTTTATGATTTGACTTATCTTTTACAACTAAAAGATCCTCAGCTGTTTTACCCTTAAATTGTGATGTAAAAGAATCTTTTGATGCATTAGCTCCAAGTCCCGGTGTTTCATTATGAGACAATATACTAAAACCTATTACTTTTCCATCTGGAGTAACGGCTACCAACATAGTTATAGCCCCACCATATCCTTTGCTTTCCGCAGGTAATACATAAGCAACTGTACTGCTTCCCTGCTTTGCTTCATACCAATCTGTCTTGCCACTTACAGATTTAAAATCATCTGCATTTTTAACTAAGCTTTGCATAGTTTTATTCTTCAATTCAATTTGTTTTTGTGCTGCTACCGGAGCAGTTATATAATAAACTAAAGCAATTATAACTCCAGCTATAAAGCATGTAATCGTTAAATTTTTAGTAATCTTAAATACACTGTTATTATTCTCCATGAGCCTACCTCCTTGTCCCAAATTTAACTGGGATTGTTAAATTTTTAGTAATCTTAAACGTGTTCTTTTTATAATTATCCATAAGAAGTTATTTCCTAGCACCAAATTTAACTGGCTGTATAAAACGATCTATTAAAGGAGTAACTGCATTCATTAGTAATATTGAATAACATACGCCTTCAGGATATCCACCTTTTAATCTGATTAGAGAGGTAAGAGCTCCTGCACCTATAGCAAAAATAATCTGTCCTTTAACTGTCATAGGTATAGTAACCATATCCGTAGCCATAAAGAAAGCGCCAAAAACCAATCCACCTGCCATCATATGGAAAATAGGATCTCCTGTGAAAAATCCTGAAGTTCCGCCAAAAGCCCAGGTAAGTATGCCTACAGTTGCAATCATTACTACAGGAACCTGCCAATTGATATAACGTTTATATATAAGATAAAGTCCGCCTAAAACAAGCAATATTGTAGAGGTTTCTCCTATACTGCCATTACGAGTACCTATAAATAATGCCTTATAAAGTGCTCCTGTTCCTCCAAATGTATCAACTAACTTTGAATACCCATCAAGTTTTAAAATTCCAAGAGGAGTAGCACTGGTTACAGTATCCACGCTGGTGGTAAGCTTTGTCCATGTAGTCATGGCTACAGGCCATGAAAGCATTAAAGCTGCCCTTCCTATATGAGCCGGATTAAATATGTTATATCCAAGTCCCCCCATGGAATGTTTAGCTATTGCTATAGCTATAAATGCTCCTATAGCAACCATATAAGCAGGAATTCCAGGTGGAAGACACATAGCAAGTAAAAGTCCTGTTAAAAAAGCACTTCCGTCCTTAATAGTTACAGGTTTCTTTCTTATTTTTTGAACTGCATATTCTGTAATCACAGCAGCTAGAATACCTACTACCATAGTTTTTAGTGCTGGAATGCCAAAGTTATATATAGCAAAAATTGCTGCTGGAGCCAATGCTAAATTAACATTCCACATTATTTTAGAAATAGATTCATCACAACGAATATGTGGTGATGTTGAAACCGTAAAAATATCTTTTTTTGTTTGTGCTTCTGCCATTTTACAATCACCCCTTACATTATTTTGCAACTTTCTCTTTATTTTTTTCTGCTTCAGCTTTATCTCTGGCTGCCTGAGCTGCATTTTCAGCTTTTAAATATTTAACATATTGTACAATATTTCTCTTAGCAGGACACACATATACACAACTGCCACATTCCACACAATCTAAGAGGTTATAATCTTCTTTAGCTTCTCTATATAAATTGTTTTGGCCAAGAATACTCAACATACTTGGATTCAAGCTCATAGGACAGGCATTGAAACATCTGCCGCATCTAATACATGCAGTTTCTGTTCCTGTGTTTGCATCACTTTCAGACAATGAAAGTATACCAGATACACCCTTTAGTATAGGTACTTCTAAATTAGATTGTGCAAATCCCATCATAGGTCCACCCATAACAACCTTAACTGGGGTTTCTTTAAATCCGCCACAAAGATCAACAGCATACTTAAAAGTGGTTCCTATCCTAAGCAGTAAATTTTTAGGTTCTTTTAAAGCTCCTCCACTTAAAGTTGTAACCCTTTGTATAAGTGGAATACCTTTTTCCACCGCATCACTGACTGCAATACATGTACCTACATTTTGAACAACTGCACCTACATCCATAGGAAGTCTTCCTGATGGAACTTCTCTTCCTGTTAACACCTTTATAAGCATCTTTTCAGCTCCTTGAGGATATTTAGTAGGAAGTGCAACAACTTGTACACCTGTTCCTTCAAAAGCTTTCTCCATAACTTCAATAGCATCTTTTTTATTATCTTCAATACCTACAAATCCCTGTTCTGCTTTTAAGATTTTCATAATAATTTTAACACCTGATACTATCCTATCTGTATATTCCAGCATAGATCTGTAATCAGATGTTAAATAAGGCTCGCATTCAGCTCCATTTAAGATAAAAAATTCCACTTTTTTATCTGCTGGCGGTGAAAGCTTCACATGTGATGGGAATGTAGCGCCTCCCATTCCTACAATACCAGCTTCTCTTATTATGCTCATTATATCCTTATCGCTTAAATCTTGCCAATTCCTAGAAATTGGTATTCCCTCTATCCATTCATCCTTTCCATCATTTTCAATGACTATAGTGAGGCATTTTCCAAACCCAGGGTGTGGATATTCAGCCACATCTACAACTTTTCCAGAAATAGAAGAATGTACATTAGCTGATACAAAAGCATCACTTTTAGCAATAAGCTGTCCCTTCTTAACCTCATCACCTTTTTTCACTATAGGAGATGTAGGAGCACCTATATGCTGTCTAACGGGAATGAATACCTTATCAGGTATAGGTGCTGCTTCTATAGGCTTATTGGCAGTATACTTCTTGTTATCATTAGGATGTATTCCGCCCAGAAAACTTTTTAACACTTTTAACACCTCTTTCAATAATAATTTTTAAATTTAATTATGAAAATATTAGTTTTTATAAACTAACATATAAAATAATTTCCATATTAGAGTATAGGTAAATACTATCTATACTCTAATATAAAATTATAATCCTTAAATAAAATTCAACATAACAAGTTAAATTAGAATAAACATTCCTCTAATTTAATAAAAACCATATTTAATTTAAAAGGAGCCATAAAATTGATTTCAATTATAATACCTTTTTAATCACAGGTTTAGAAGCATCATTTTTAGCTGTTGCCTTGTCAAATACTTTTATATACACAAGTGATATAACAAAAAACACTATTCCACCTACTACCTTAAATGCCATTTCATAATACCCCACAGCATTAAATATCCATGTTCCAACCAAAACCCCTAAAAAAATTGATATAATAGGCATTATATACACTACAAAGGCTGCTCTTATCATATTTTGTTCCCTCATTTCAAGAATGACATGTTCCCCAGCTTTTGCTCCAATAGGATTTTTAGCATCTAACACCGTGGCATTATCACCTGGACAAGCACCGCAATTCTTGCAATCTCCATGTCTGCTTGCCTTAACCCTAGCAAAGCCTTCTGTTGTTTCAATTACGATGCCTTCTGATTCCTTTTTCATTGATTACATCTCCTTGTCTATTTGTTCACCTTTTCTAAATATATGACATTGCTCCTTTATTTCTATAATTATACCATAAATTTTCATACTGTATCATAATTTTTTTATAACTGTACTAATTAGTTTCGACTGTTGGTATTTTAAAACATTCTAAACTTTTCACTATATATTATACATCATTTTTTAAAATTTCATATAGAAATATGAGGGATTTCATTTTTTAATTTTTTAATTTTTTAGCGTTTTTTTGAATGGTTTTTAATATGTATTTAAAATTATAGTTGATTTACTAATTCCTCAATATTTTTCAATAACAGTTTAAATTAGTCTTTACTTGAATAATATAAATATATTATTATAATAGTATATACTAATATAATATAATAGTATATGTTATTATATTATTGGGAAATACTACAGCATTATATGGTAAAATATTACACATAATAGTTTTTCATAATTCAAATTTATTATTTCTATGGGGAGGTTAAAATTATGTTAAAAATGCTCACTAAAAAGGCAACAGACTCTAATATAAGTTCATTTAGATCCGATGCAAATTCACTTAAATCTGATATAAGTTCACTTAAGATAAAGGATATTATCGATATTGATCTACTCCAAAAGTTTCAGGATAATTTTGCTGAAAGTATGGATATTGCCAGTGTAACTGTAGATATGGATGGAAATCCTGTAACTAAGCCAAGCTCTTATACTGATTTTTGTTTAAGACTCACCCAATCTACGGATATTGGTACCAGACGCTGTGCTGAATCCCATAAAAGAGGAGGACTGGAGGCAACAAGAACGGGAAAACCTTACGTTTACACCTGCCATGCTGGATTGATAGATTTTGCGGCACCTATACTAGTTGCAGGTCAGCAGATTGGAACAATTTTAGGTGGTCAGATTTTAACTTCTGCTCCAGAAGAATCAATATACAAAAAGAATGCAAAAGAAATAGGCATTGATGAAAATAAATATTTAGAAGCTGTAGGCAGGGTAAAAATTACCACTAAAAAAATATAACAGCAGCAGCAGAAGTACTGTATATTATTATAAATGCACTTTCAAAAATAGGATACGAAGAACTTCAGTTGAAAAAAACCTCTCAGGTTCTTTCAGATAATTTAAATCAAATTTCTGCTATAATGGAAGAGTTGTCAGCATCCTCAGTTAATGTTTCAAATAATCAACATTCTTTAAACAAAGAAATTATTAATATAAAAAATATATCTACAGAAATTAATTCCATATTAGATTCCATAAAAAGTATAGCTGATGAAACCAAAATGCTTGGATTAAATGCTGCTATAGAAGCAGCTAGGGCAGGAGATATGGGTAGAGGTTTCGGAGTAGTTGCTACAGAGATAAGAAAATTATCTGAAAATTCCAAAAACACCGCCATGAAAATATCCGATCTTACTAAGAAGATTGAAGAATCTGTAGATAAAACTGTAGAAACATCAAATTCTACTCTAGAAACCACAGAACAGCAGACATCTGCCATTGAAGAGACCAATGCAAATTTGCAGGAGGTTATATCAATTTCAGATAAATTAAATAATTTAGCAACCTCCAATATGGATAGATTTAAAAGGTAGTGGAGAATTACGCTATAGCACAAATAGCTTCCTAAATATCAATCGTTTCAATGTAAAATAATAGATTATATTATTAAAAATATGATTTCAACAGGAGGTGAGTAGGCATGAAAATTTCCGAAAAAACATTTTTTAAAAATGTCTGTAAATACTGCATAGACAAATATACTATTTCAAATAACGGACCTTTAATGGCTTCACTTATAAATCAATTATGTAATCGTATAGATATGGATGTACCTGCAGTTCAGGGTATAGTACGTCTCCGCATAAATGACAATTACAGCAGAAGTTTTGCCCATTGTTTCAATGTATATAATGGAAATATTATAGATGCTTCAATATATCAATACGCACTTATATATAGATCTATAGAAAACCTTTTCCCTACCTATGTGGTACAAAATACTCCAGATTATATAGACTATAGGATTGATAATAAAATGAGTATAAAGCATAAGGTTAAGTTTAATAAAGAATTACTAGAAAATATACTCAAGAATATAGAAGACAAAGACTTACCTGAGATAAAAAGATTTAACTTAAATGAAGATTCAAAAAAAGAAAATTTATTTTATCTTTAATTTAAGCTTTATCTAAAAATCACTTAATATATTGGAATTTTTATATTTAGGTAATTGAAAATCAATTGAAACTTCAGGGGAATTTACATTACCCCTGAAGCCAAAAATTCTATGCATAAATCCTCTTATTTTTACATCCCTGGAAGCTATTAAGGCAGCACTGTATATTTTTTTATCATTTTCATATACACAAAGCATTCCTATTTTATCACCTTTTTTTACGTTATATGCTATTTTCTGAGGCTTTATAATTTTTGTGGTATACTTAAATCCATTTTTTATAGGTAACACAATATCATCTTCGCATTCTAATTTTAGATTATTTCTATTGATCTTCAATTCTGCTGCAATATCCCCTTTGGAAAATAATTTTACAAACTTATAATTTTTATTTACATACTCATATATTTTATCTGTTTCCTCCCATCTTCCAGGGGAATTTAAAACCACTATTATGATATCATTTTTCTCAATAGCTACAGAAGTAACTAAACACTTTCCTGCCTTTCCAGTATATCCTGTTTTGACTCCATTTGCTTCTGGAATCTGCCACAGTATTTTGTTTATATTGTGATAGCTTCTGCTAAATTTATTTTTTTCTCCATCCACATCTTTAGAACTTACAATTTCATTAAATAAAGGTTCTTTTTTAGCTGCCGAAGTAACCAGAGCAAGATCATAAGCCGTAGAATAGTGACCTTCACTATCCAGTCCATGAGGAGTTTGAAATTGAGTATTTATTACACCTAATTCACCTGCATATTCATTCATAAGCTTTGCGAACTCTTCTACACTTCCGCTAATGCCTTCTGCAATGGCTATAGCAGCATCATTTCCCGATCTCAACATAAGTCCAAATAAAAGTTCCTTCAATAATATACTCTCACCCTTTTTATAACCTACTGTAGAACCTCTTACAGAAGCAGCTTTAGGGGATATATCTATTTTTTTATTTAAATCTCCATACTTCATAGCTACAAGGGCTGTCATTATCTTAGTTGTACTTGCCATTGGAACCAATTCATAAGCATTTTTTTCATATACTACTACTTTAGAATTACTATCCAAAGCTACGGCACATCTAGCATTTACATTAGGTTCTTTAACAGCTCCCTGTTCTCCTTCTGCAAATACATTATAACAACATATATTATTAAGTATAATAAAAAATATTATTATACTTACTTTTTTTAATCCCATACTTTTCATAAATTACTTCTCCCTTTATTATTATTAGTACTAATTATTTTTACCTTAAATAAATATATTACTATTAAAATTATTACTAAATAAGTATATAATTCTTTATATAGTTAAAAATTAGTAAAGACAAATACTATTAAATGGAGGAAATTATGGGCTTATTCTTTTTTTTATTTATTACATTATTTATTATTCTTTTATTTATTCCCTTTCCCGTAAAAATAAAAATAAAATATTCTAAAAAAAATTTTATCTTTAAAGTTTATAATTTAAATATTTCAAATAAAATTAAATCAATTAAGGATAAATACTCTTTGAATTATCCTGAAGTAAAAAATAGATTACCCTTTTTTATAAAAATTATAAAAAACAGTTTAAATTTTGTTAATGAAATAAAATTTAAATCTACTCTTAAAATAGATATAAAAATTGCCTATGGCCTTGAAGATGCAGCTCACACAGCTTTAGTTTATGGCTTTATATCTTTAATAAATATATTAACTTTAAACATTTTATCCAAAATATTCATCATAAAACAAAATCAAATTTACGTAACCCCCAACTTTAACAATTTACATTTAAAAATACAGATAAATAGTATAATTTACATAAGTTTAGCTAAAATTATATATACAGGTATACTTTTAGCTAAATATAGAAAAAAGCTTAAAAAATTAAATCCTCTTCATACATAAAATATTTATCCAAACACAGCAGTTAACTAATACTCCCATCTTTTTAAAAGGGAGATAAGCAGGTCTACGCACCTGGATAAGTTCTTCCCCTAAAGGATAACGTAAGACACTAAGAATACTGTTAATAAGGTTCAGATGGAGAAAAAGCATTTCTCTATAGCAAACTCCACCTGAACCCAATAATCACTTGATAAAGGAGTAAGTTATAATTTATTATTAAAAGTTCAAAGGAGGAGTTTCAATGGATAATCATCCTATAGAAAACTTATTAAAAAGCACCATGGAAAATTTGAAGGATATGATAGATGTAAATACTATAGTAGGAGATGCGGTAGAATCAAAAGACGGTTCTTTTATAATACCTATTTCAAAAGTATCTTTAGGTTTTATATCTGGAGGAAGTGAGTTCAATTCTAATAATCAAGATACATCTAATTTGGAATATCCTTTTGGAGGAGGCTCTGGAGCCGGGGTTACAGTAAAGCCTGTGGCTTTTTTAGTTACCAAAGGTGACTCCATAAGACTTTTATCCTTAAATCAAAATAATACCTATGATAAAATAGTAGATTCCATTCCTCAGATAATGGATTTAATTAAAGGAATGGGAAGTTCAAAATGTAAAAACCCAGAAAACACACATAGAAAAGAAGACGGAAAAGATAATAAAAAAGAAGAAGACACCGGTAAAGAAAAAACCTCCTCTTAAATTTAAAGTTTGTTACAGGTAAATTTTCATATCTTTCTCAGACAGGCGATAATGCTCATCCCCCATTTTTAAGAAGATGGGGGTATTAGCTAATTCCTCTAAGATTCATTTGATTTATAAACTGACTCATAATTGTCAATTAAATCATCTATTCCTGGAATTTCTTTTATACTATCTAATCCAAAATATTTTAAAAACTCTTCCGTTGTAACATAAAGTATGGGTCTTCCTGGAACACTTAACCTCCCATTTTCCTCTATAAGCTTTTTTTCCATTAAAGTCATTAATGCTCTATCACTTTTTACCCCTCTTATTTCATCTATGTCTATCCTTGTTACAGGCTGCATATAAGCAATAATAGCTAGAGTTTCAAGAGCTGCTCTAGAGAGAGATTGTCTTAAATTATTTTTCAGCAATTTTTCTACATAACCGCTGTTTTCAGATTTGGTAACCAGGCTGTATTTATCATTACTATTTAATATTTTTATGCCTCTAGAACAGTTTTCATATTCAAAAGCCATCTCATTTATCAAGTCTCTGGTATATTCTAAATTGCATCCTATTATGGCTGCAATTTGTTTTAACGTCAGTGGTTCTCCAGATACAAATAACAGAGATTCTATTATAGAAAAATAGTTATCCTTGGATATACTATTGCTTTCACCGATTTTATACATAATTTCATTGAGATTCTCCTCCATATTCAATTACCCTTTCTATATAAATTTCACTAAAATTTTTATATTGCATTATAGATATAGTTCTAAGCTTCACCAATTCCAAAAGTGCAACAAAAGTTATAATGGTCTCTATTTTAAAAGAACAGCTTTCTACAACAGTTGAAAATCTAATCTTTTTTTTACCTTCTAAAATTTCCACTATATATTGCATCTTATCTTCCAGTTTAAATTTATCTACAGTTATATTTTTATTAACTGTATTCTCTTTATTTAATTTGTTTGTATATAAATCAATAAGTTTCTTATATATTTCATGTAATTTTTCCATATCTGTATCTCTTAAGATTTCTTCCACATTTTCAGGTTTATTCTTTACTTCAATTATCTCTGGCATTTTCCCATACATCTTACCTATATTTAACGCTCTTTCCTTAAAAAATTCCGCTGCTGCTTTAAATCTTTTATACTGAAGTAACTTATCCACCAGTTGTTTTCTTGGATCTTTTTCATCATCTGCAGCAGATTCATCCAATTTAGGCTTAGGCAAGAGCACCTTAGACTTTATTTCTATAAGTGATGCTGCTATAACTATAAACTCCGAGGTTACCTCAAGATCCATATCCTTCATATTGTTTATGTATTGAATATACTGTTCTGTAATATCATGAATTTTTATATCATATATATTCATTTTATTTTTTTTTATAAGATGAAGTAGCAAATCGAAAGGTCCTTGAAAATTTTCTATTTTTATATTTAAAGGCATTTATACATTTCTCCTATGTTTTTTAATAGATATTCTTTTTCCCATTTTAATGCTGTATTTAATTCAATTTTCATTACACCATTCAAAATTTTTTTTATAGATTTACCTTCTTTTATACCAAGATCAATTATATCATTGCCATTTAAACTCAGTTTATAAGTACTCATGTTATTTATATAATTATAAATTTTATAATTTAGCTCATAATGCCAACTCAAAAATATCAATTTATAATCATTCATACTTCTTAACAACTGATATAATTTATAGTTATCTAAGGTATTTTTTATAGAATTAATCACCATATGCAGTTCTTCTGAAAAATATTTTATTGTATTCTTCAATTTTCTATTTAAAATTGAGTTTTCTATTAATATGTTAACATAGACTTTATCCCTTAGGGAATAAAATAACCTCAAAATTCTCATATCTATATTTTTATAGACGAAAATCAAATCTTTCTCACAATTAGAATATTCAACCTCCAATGCTTGTCCATCAATGTTAAATATTTTTAAATCATTACACAAACGAATATTTTCTATCCAATTTATTTCAGAGCATAGAGAATATATTTCTTTCATTATTCTATCATTACTTATTGTATTAAATATGCCCTCCTTAATACACTTTTCTATTTCCCATTTATCTTCTAAATAAAATCCATACCTTACACAATATTTTACAGCTCTAAATATCCTGGTAGGATCTTCTCTATAACTGTTAAAATGTATTTTTTTAAGAACCTTATTTTTTATATCACCTATGCCGCCATAAATATCTAATATACTATTTCCTACTATATCATATGCCAGTGAATTTATGGTGAAATCTCTCCTATACAGATCATCATATATATCTGAAGGTTCCACTTTGGGGAGATCTCCATGTCTTTTATAATATTCCTTTCTACATCTTATTAAATCTATACAAACCCCATTTTGAAAAGTTACAGCAGCAGTTTGAAAATTTTTATAATACTTATAGTATTTTATCCCTTTCAATTGTGTTACAATGCTATTTGGATTATAATTTACACATATATCAATATCTTTTATTTTATTTTTAAGTATTGCATCCCTGACAGCTCCACCTACTATATAGGCTTTTACGCCTTTTTTTATACATAAATCTCTTATTGCCTCTATAATCGCTATTTCACCTTTAGTAAAAGATTTTAAGATATTCATAACGGCTCCTCCCTAAAAATATAACCAGATAATTGGGCGGAAATTCAATTAGCCTTTTAAGTATATTACTGTTTTAAACTTGCAATTTACTTAAAATATTTTAAAATACAACTAAATTTGAATTTCCTACTTGTATTATTATACTATATAATAAATATATGTATATTATACTCCCCCATTTACGATATTTTTAAGATTATCTTTAAAATTTCCTAATATACCCGGTTTTTTTACATCTCTATCACTATGTAAATCCACCTTGCCTTTTAACTCTCCATCTATATATACATCACAATATCCAACCTTTTCACCTTTTTTATACTGTCTTTTATTTTTATTTATAACACACCTGCAGGTAATTTTATTTTCCTTTCCTTTTTCAACTGTCACCTTTAAATCCGAAGATGACTTTGCCATAAAAAATTTGTCTCCCCCTTTATTTAAATTAACTTTTTCTATGTCATCTCCTTTCTTTAAAACATTAATGGAAGTATATTTCGAAAATCCATAATTCATAAGCATGCTTGCTTCTTTATTTCTTTCTTTATAAGTAGGAGAGCCCATGACCACAGCTAACATTCTAGCACCATCTCTTACTGAAGTAGCAGATATACAGTATTTAGCAGAATCTGTAAACCCTGTTTTTAACCCGTCACACCCTTTAAAAAATCTGACCAGCTTATTATGATTTACTAGTTCTATAGGACTTTTTCTCCCTTCTGATATAGTCTCCATATAAGTTCCTGTGTATTTTAATATATTGGGATGTTTCAACAATTCACTAGACATTAGTGCTATGTCATAGGCTGTAGTATAATGGCCTTCCTGACTTAGCCCCGTACAGTTTTTAAATTGTGTGTTATTCATCCCAAGCTCTTTTGCTCTTTTGTTCATAAGCTGCACAAAAGCTTCTTCCGTACCTCCTAAGTATTCTGCCATAGCAACCGCAGCATCATTTCCAGAAGCTATTCCTATACCTTTTATCAAATCCTCTACACTTCTAACTTCTCCTGTATCCAGCAGCATAGAACTTCCACCCATCTTCTTTGCATTCTCGCTGACGGTAACTTTGTCTGACAGGGATATCTTTCCTGAATCCAAAGCTTCCATAGTTAAAAGCATATCCATTATCTTGGTAACAGAGGCAGGTTCTAATTTTTCATTAGCATTTTTTTCAAATATAATTTTACCACTCGTTGGTTCCATAAGTAATGCAGATTTTGCATTTATACTCAAATCCGCCTTTATAGATTTAATTTCTTGCTTATCCTCCTCAGTTAAAGCTTTCGCTTTAACTACTGTACTTCCAAGTCCTATTATTAAAAACATTATTAAAAGCATACTAAGTAATATAGAACTAATCTGTCTTTTTTTCATTTTATTTTTCTCCTCCCTTCAAATGTATTTTTTCCCGAAATTAATAATATTATCACATAAGCATATAAAAAAAATACAACAATACCTAAATGATACTGTTGTATTAAAAATTTTTAATATTAATAATACGAAGGTTTACAGATAATTTCATGGATTCTGGTGCTGAATACACTGCTGGCATGGGAAGGTGTAAGTATCAATGCTGTATCAGCTCCACGAGCAGAACCTCCTATAGAAATAACTGGCTCCCCATAAGGTATAAATCCTGCATCCAAGGCCATTATTGCAATTTCTACACAAACCTTAGTCCCCTGACCAAAGGTTCTCAAGGTCTGGGCAATTATTTCAACAGCGTTAACTCCACCAAAGACCTTGCTGATTCCTCTCTCTGCCCCACTTAGCACATGGGTAGTAGTCAATACTTTTATTCCGTTATTCTCCAGATAACTTCGAATATCTGCTGGAAATTCCATTTTTCCCTCTTCAGGATAGCCATTTGCATGTGTTACAACCACTACCTGTAAATCTTTGATTCCCTTCATCAATCTGGCAGTATCTCCCTTAGAAGAAGCTACCACAATATACTTTATATTTTTTTCTCTGGCAGTTTTTAATGCCAATTCTACAGTATCTTTAGTGTTTTCTTTACCTTTTTTACTAAAATACACAATTCATACCTCTTTTCTTCATTTAAGTTATAAAAACATTATATAAATAATTCCGGTTCTTTTCTAGAGGCAAACTCAATTTCCAATTCATATTTATGTCTCAAGTAATCTTCGTCATCATAATATTTTGCACCATGAGGGCATTTCTTGATACAGGCACCACATTTAATACAAATGCCATTTAATTTAGATACATCCTTAAAATCAATAGATCCCATAGGACAGACATTTACACAAATTTTGCAATCAGTGCAATTATCATTGGTCTTTGGAGTAACCTTTCTAATATCTACGGGAACTCCTTCTTTATTTCTAGGTTTATAATACTTCCTATAAGGTTTATTTCCTTTTACAGTTAAATTTTTTATTTCATGCCCAGTTACAAATTTACCATACATACTGTGAGCAAAATTTCTTGCTATAGTCATATCTTTTTCATCTGGCCTGCCTTTTGCAAGAATTTTAGAAAATGAATGTTCTCCTATAAAGGCACCTGCCCCAATAACCTTAAAACCATTCAATTCAAGTATGTCTTTCAATTCTATTAAAGCATCATCATAATTTCGATTACCATAAACCGCCACCGAAACAGCCAATGCCCCATTTCCTTTAATAGAACTCAAATATTTTAATAATACATTTGGAACTCTCCCTGCATAGACAGGAACCCCCACAATAACAATATCCTGTTCTGAAAAAGAAACAGATTCTTCTCTAACTTTTGGCAATGTAAAATCAATATTATTTATATTCATTATTTTGCCATCAATATCTTTCGAAATTTCTCTTGCTATTTCACATACTATTTTTTCAGTAGTGCCTGTAGCACTAAAATACAGTGTATTAATTTTTTTATCCATAGAAATATCATCCCCTTTTATTTAAATAAAAAACACCTATTTAATACTTTTTCAATAAACACTTCTATAAGTTCTGGGTCAAACTGTATATAAGCATTTTTTTGTAATTCTCTCATGGCCTGTTGTTCTGATAGAACACTTCCATAACTTCTTCTACTTATCATGGCATCGTAGGCATCTGCTATAGTTATTATTCTAGATTGAAAAGGTATTTCCTTCTGTTTTAAAGATTTAGGATATCCGCTTCCATCCCATCTTTCGTGATGTGACAGTACATATTCAGATATCTCTGACATATCATTTACAGAACTCAATACTCTAAATCCTATTTCCGGATGCTCTTTCATTTTGTTCCATTCACTCTCTGTAAGTTTTTCTTTTTTATTAAGTATACTTTCATCTATAGCTATTTTACCTATATCATGCAGTAGACCCGCTGATTTAAGTTCTTTAATCTCATCTTCTGATAAACCTAGAGCCTTGCCCATACCCATACATAATTGAGAAACCCGTCTTGAATGCATCTCTTCTCTTTTATTTTTTTCATAGAGTGCATTGACAATAATATTCACAGCATTTGATCTTACACTAAGATTTTCATACACCTTATTTTTATACATATTATCTTCAGCTTTTTTTAAAATTCCTTGAATTTCTTCCCTTTTATGATTTTTAATCGCATATCCAAATGTAATATCCATATTAACAAAATCTGTTTTTTCTCTTAATGCCATACATTTAATATTTTTAATAATCTCCTTTACTCCATTCTCATTTGTGTTAGGTAATAAGATTACAAATTCATCTCCTCCTATTCTAGCTATTATATGTTCTTTTCCACAACCTTTTTTTATTATTTCAGCTGTTCTCTTAAGGAGCTTATCCCCTTCTAAATAACCAAGAGAGTCATTAACAAATTTTAATCCATTTATATCGCCTACAATAACAGCCAGAGGAAATTGTCCTTGAATATCTAACCTCACCAGTTTCTGTCTAAAAAATTTTCTATTATATAAGCCCGTCAGTTGATCATGAAAAACTAAATAATTGTAATCACATCTTCCAATTCTAGAAATATTATCATCCCTATCTAAAGTTAAATCTTTATTTTCCTCTTTACATGTAAAATTTTCCAAAGGATTTTTGTTAACGTTTACAAAAATATTTTCCATCAGCTCCTTAAATGATCCCTTCACACACACATCTCCACAGCTTAATCTTAACAATTTTCTGTTTCTTATCTGAGTCATATTATTAAATATAAACAACATTATTATAAGTAAAATAATATACATACTCATCACCTCGTTAATAGGTTAATTGAAACATGCAAATATTGTATTTTAACAAGCTATATTATAAATTATATACTAAAATCACTGAATATTCTATATATTTTTATTAACACCAGTATAATGTATACTATTTCAACCATTTTACAAATGATTTATGATAATATATATTAAATATAATATACTATAATCACAGGTAGGTCACTATGAAACTTATACATTATACTAAAAAACTTTTAATAGGTTTATATTCCAGCTTCAAGAGATTTCCACTTACTATATTCCATCACCAGATACTCCGCCGTTAGTCTTTCACTATACATGGCATTTCTTTTTATCCCTTATTTTATAAAAAAAGAAAATTTTGAAATGTATGTCATAACTGTTTTCACATCATTTTTTGTAACAGTGATTTATTCCATTATATTATATTTGGGGCTTTCAGCTATTTTATTTACCATAGACAAATTGCTTGAAATAAAAGTTTTAACTAAGATTTACTATTACACATGGTTACTTGTAGTATTTTTATTTTCAATGTCTTATTTTCTTTCCGGAATATCTCCTAAACATAAGGAATTATCCATAAAATCTTATCCTAAACCATTAAAGATATTACTATTGTATATTATAATGCCTCTTTTGACGGCATATACAACAATACTTTATATATATTTTTGAAAATAATAGTAACAAGCAAATGGTCTATAGGTATGGTTTCACATTTAGTTATATGGTACTCAATTATTGTTACTATAGTATTATTTTTTATCACTCCAATTAAAGAGGAAAACCTCTGGCAAAATAAATTTTTAATATTACAGGAATTGATTTTTACGTACTTGTTAAAATCAAATAGCTTATAAAAACCCTCCCTCTGTATATTTGAAAATCAGAGGGAGCATTAATTATAATTTAGGGATAGTTTAAGAGCCCTGTAACTAATGAAATTTAAAAATATATTATTCTACATCTCCTTTAAAAGTATTTCGTCCATAGGCAGCCTTGGCCTTGGAGATGGATCTTGATCTGGATACCCAATTGGGAGAAGTGCCACTATATCATATCTATCTTCAAGTTTCAATATTTTTTTAGCTTTTTCACGATCTACAATACCCACCCAGCAACTTCCAAGTCCTAAATCAACTGCTTTTAATACCATATGTTCAACAGCAATACCTGCATTTTGCCATAAGTGAGCTTTGGCAGTTTCTTTATTCAATGTAGTGGTTTCCTTATATTTGTTGATTTTTTCTCTATCCTCGCCATTATCTTCAAAGGCTCCCGAATTTATTAATTCCCGGGATCTCTTGGCCGCAGTCAAAAACACTTCTGTATCTATACAGCATACTATTATAACTGGAGCTTTAGTAACAAAAGGTAAAGTACACTGCTCCATCTCCTTCCTTACTTCTTCACTTTTTATCACCACATATCGTGTAGATTGGAGATTTGATGCAGATGGCGCCATTCTGCCAGCTTCTAATATTTCTTTTATATAAGAGTCCTCTACAGCATCAGGTTTAAATTTTCTTATACTTCTTCTTAGTTTTATTACATCATTAAAATCCATAACAACCACCTCATAAATTAAAAATATCTCTTATATGTTATTATAAGATATACACTTAAATTATATGCTTAACTACCAGTATCTTCTTCAACCAAAGGTCTATTTAATACCTTTTCTATAAATATCCTCACCAATCTTGGTTCAAAATAAGTTCCCGAATTTTTTTTCAATTCTTTTACCGCCATATTTTCTGTTAAAGTTTTTCCATTTCTTTTTTCATTAGTCATAATATCATAGGCATCTGCTATAGCTATAATCCTTGACTGAAGGGGTATTTCTTCTCCTTTAAGACATTTTGGATATCCGCTTCCATCCCACTTTTCATGATGTGCTAGTGTATATCTGGCTATTTGTGTCATATCACTTACTGTATTTAGTATTCTATACCCTACTTCCGAATGACGTTTCAATTGTTCTAATTCATGTGAGGCAAACCCCTCTAATTTATTAAGTATACTTTCATCCACAGCTATTTTTCCTATATCATGAAATAATCCTAAAGTTTTAAGTTCTTCAATTTCACTTTCTGGTAATCCCAAAGCTTTACCCATATTTTCACATAATTCAGAAACTTTCTGAGCATGCTGCTCTTCCCTTTCATTTCTCTCATAAAGAGCTTTGATAATGGAAGCTAGAGTTTTTTTCCTCATAATAGGACTTTCAAAAAGCTTTTTCTTATACATATTATCTTCTGATTTTTTTAAGACTTCTTCAATTTTTTGTTCATTACTTATTTTACATTCATATCCAAAAGATACATCTACATAAGCAGAATTTACCTTTTCTTTTAACAACATGCCTTTAATATCATTTATAATTTGTCTGGCTTTATGCAAATCTGTTTTAGGCATCAAAATCACAAACTCATCTCCACCTAATCTAGCAACAACACCTCCCTGTGGACATCCTTTCTCCATAGCTTCCGATACTTTTTTAAGAAGTTCATCCCCCACAGTATGTCCAAAAGAATCATTAATAAGTTTTAGGCCATTTACATCAGCCATAACAACAGTCAAAGGAAAATTATACTTTACATCCATACGTTTTAACTCTTCTTCAAAAAACCTTCTATTATATAAAGATGTCAATTGATCTCTATAACTTAAGTACTTCAGCCTCTGTTCCATTTTTTTTCTCTCAGTGATATCTCTACACAGACAATGAAAAACTTTTTTTCCATTAAGTAAAATAGCGGTTATCATAACTTCCACAGGTAATAGAGTACCATCAATTTTTTTATTCCACCATTCAAATTTAATTTTTCCCTTTTCAACAGCTTTTTTTAACATATCATCTTGTTTCTTTTTAGATATACTTCCGTCAGGTTGTTTTTCTGGTGAAATCTCATATGGACTTTTTCCGATTATTCCCATCTTAGAGGCATAACCCAATGCTTCTACGGCCGCTGTATTACAATCGATTATTTTACTATTTTCCACAATAATAACCGGATCCGATGAACTTTCAAAGAGTGTGCGAAAAGTATACTCACTTGCCTTTAATGCCCCCTCCGAGCATTTTTGTTCAGTTATATCCTTATATATTCCAAATACACCTATTTGCTTGTGTTCAAATAATATAGGATGGGCCAGTATATGCACATTAATTAAACTTTTATCTTTTCTCATCCTAAAGGTTTCGTATTCTACAATATTTCCGCTCATAATACTTTTAGAAATAGCAGTTGCCTCTTCAATTGCCTCTTTTTGAACAATCCTATCATTTATATAATAATTTTTAAGCTCTTCTTTGGTATATCCAAAGAGTTTTTCAAATGCAGGATTCACATCAATAATTCTATCTTCATTATCAAGCATACATATGGCCTCAGGAGAGTTTTCTAAAAGTTGGCTAAAATAAAGTCTCTGCAGCTGCAATTCCTGTTCTGACTTTTTTTTATAGGCAATATCCTTATACATGGCACATAATCCAACTTGATTTGTACCAAATATAAAAGGAAAAGCAATTACATTTACATCTACTAAGGAGCCATCCTTTCTTTTTCGTTTAGCTTCTGCATTAACAGTACCGCCATGCATGATTATGTTGGAAAACTGAAAAGCATCTTCTATATTAAAGTTTGCAATAACATCATTTGCAAATAAACCTTTTATTTCCTCCAATTTATATTGAAAAATTCTTTCAAAAGATTCATTAACGTTTACAATTCTATCTTCATTATCAAGTATAATAATCCCATCTTGAGAATTCCTAAATAATTCTTCAAAATACATTGTTTGTAATTTAAATTTCTTGTTAATTTCAACTAACTCTCTATCCTTTTTTATATTAATGTAATTAAATATAAAAAATATTGATATTATGGCTATAAATAACACAACATACATTATTGCAGCACCGTTGCCAAAATTTACAGAATTCTATAAAACTTAATTAATTTATAATCAATTAAGTTAACAATATAGATCAATTGCAATTAACAATATTGAAGTCCATATAAGTTCTTTATAGATTCTAATATATATTCCGCAACAATTAGTCTCCTCCTTTTACAGTTATTTTTTAACTTTCAACCACAAGTTCAATATTAAAATATCATTAAAAATATTTACTATTTAAAATTTTCTATAAAAAATATATTAATTTATTCTAATTTGTACCATACCGCATTATACTATAGTTCTATATTACATTATTAATTATATATTAAAATAACTAATTATTCTATATATTTTTAGTAATAATACAATATTTAGACAGGACTAATTATAAAACAGGATTGAAATATAAAAATTAAAATGGTAAAATATAAATACTATTATGAACTTTTCAAATATTTATGAAATTATGAAATTAATCATTAACCCCTATATTTAACTTATATTGATTTTAAGAAAGGAGTTATTATAATGATTTCTATAAATAAAATAGATTGTTTGAAAACCATAGCAGAATTGCATGTTGATATAATATCAGGAGGAGTTTTATATTTAATTATAGAAGGGGATACATTCATCTGGAGAAAGGCATCAAAAGATTTTGATTTAAATATATTTCATGTTGGAGAAAAATTGAATTCTAACAGTATAGCAGGCAGGGCAATAAAAGAAAATAGGACAATAATACAAAATGTTCCCCGCTCTCTTTACGGAATGAGGTTAACAACACTGGCTCAACCTTTAGTTAATGAAAAAAATCAACCTATAGGAGCATTCTCCATTGTATTTCCAAGATTACATCCTGTAGCAAAATCATTTACTGATTTTGCACCAATCTTAGCTGAAATGTATCCAGAGGGTGCTTTTATTTATATGACAGATTTAGAGAAGATTGCTTATAGACAGTCTTCAAAAAAATTTGATATACCTCATCTCCAAATAGGATATGATTTAAATGAAGATAATACTGCCGCCAAAGCTATAAAAACGAAAAAACAAATTTCACTGGAGCGGGACAGCACAGCACATGGAGTACCCACCCTTACAACATGTTATCCATTATTCGATGAAGATAATTCACAGGAAGTCGTAGCTACTTTGGGTATAATAATACCTAAGGTAACTGCTAGTAATCTCCGGAATATGTCATCAGGCCTCGAACACAATCTTGCGGGAATAGCTTCCGTAATTTCACAATTGGCAGCATCTGCATCCGCCATACATACAAATGAAAAAGAGCTCAATGAAGATATTAATGAGATAATAAAACTATCAGAAGAAATCAATGAAGTGTCATCTTTTATTAGTAAGATTGGCAATCAAACCAACATGCTTGGATTAAACGCTTCCATTGAAGCAGCCCGGGCCGGAGAGTTAGGAAAAGGATTTGGTGTTGTTGCACAGGAAATTAGAAAGCTGTCTGAACAATCCAGGGGCACAGTTCCAAAAATTAAAGAATTAACTGACTCTATCAAGGAAAAAGTAAATAAGACCTGTGAAAAAAGCCAAAATTCACTAGTTTCAATTCAGGAACAAGCTGCTGCTTCAGAAGAGATTACAGCCAGCATAGAAGAAATATCTTCTATGTCTGAAGAGTTAAACAAAATTGCACATACTTTATAAATATACAATGGTGGCCTTGTGAGAATCCTTAATACTCAAATTCTCAAAGGTCAACTTTATCTCTACAGAAAAAATAAATTATTACCAATAAAACTCTTAATCCCATACTTTCTGCAACACAATACCTCATAATACTATGATTCTAGCAGAAAAAAACAGCACACCTTACATACTAATCCTAAAAGTGTGCTGCCTTACTCAATATACCAATTCCTTCATATGCAATTTTATGTTCAATATATAACTTACCCTTTTATAAATCAAAAACTACCAAAGTAATCTTTATCAAACTGATCTAAATAATACTTGTTATGCTGGTAACTATTTATTACGTATTCTATATAGTCACATACCCTAATATAATCTGCTTCATATAAAGTTCTACCTTCATTTATGGTTTTAAATTGAAGAGTGATAGGTGCTTTTCTTAAGTTTATAGTGTCAATGTTATCTATTTTAAGTATTTCTGTAATATCGCAAGCATATTTAATTTCTTCTAAATCATTTATGTCTTTATTATAAAGTATTGCAAAATCAATATCACTTTCTTCTCTTTGATATTCAGTTCCATAAGACCCTACTATCCATACTCCTAGGATATCAGGCTGTCTACTAAAATATTTTTTTAAACTTTCTATTTCATTTTCTATGTTCAGCACAGTATCACCTCCAATTCCATACTTACATCTGAAATTTTCTATAATAAAATTAATAATTTACTTATAGATTAATATTTTTAATTATAGTTTGAATAAAAGCTTCGAAATCTTCTAAATTATTTTGAGTTATTTCATAAATCATTTCATCATTAACATCAGAATACATATGAACAATTCTATTTCTAAATTTGGCCATAGCAAAATAAATATTCACATACTTTCTATCTATAATGCTTTCTTTTGCAAGTATTTCAAAACTTTCCTTATTAGTCTTCGGTTTTCCCATTCGGTTTCTAGCTATTATATGATTACTTATATCTAGCATAGCTTCAATTGTCACCTGTAATAAATACTTAGCACTGTCCACATTTCTAAAATCTTCTATAAATATATCTTTAGAAATCTTTTGCAATTTCTTTAATTTATTCAGGTTACTTTGCATAAATATTATTTTTTGCTTTATCTTAGGTAAATCAATATTATTAACCATAAATTCACCACTTTTCTATACTAACCTTATATCTTATTATATCAATCCTTTTCGTTATTTTATATATTATAACTTATTTTTACCTTTTTATCAAAAATAAAGCACTAACATCACACTTGTAATGATAGCGCTCATATAACAATTTGAAGATTCCTTACTCTATAACATCGTAAATATACTGAATTTCAGGAGGTTTTGTAGTCCCTATAGAAAAAGCATTTAAAGCTATTTCTTCCGCTTCCATACAATTATCCATATTGCTGTGTAAAATACAGAGCGTATCCCCTATGGAAACCTTATCTCCTACTTTCTTAACCATTGTAATTCCGGCAGATAAATCAATTATATCCTCTTTTGTCTTTCTTCCAGCACCAAGCAACATTGCAGATCGTCCTATGGATTCAGCCTGAATTTTGTATACATAGCCATTTTTATGAGCTTTTATATCTATATGATTTTGTGCCTGTGGAAACAACTTGGGATTATCAATTACCTGGGGGTTTCCTCTTTGTATCTTTACCAATTCCCTGAATTTTTCTATTGCCCTGCCTGATTTGATCAATTCCTCTAAAGCCTTATATGCGGTATTTACATCTTGAAATACCCCGCCTAATACAGCCATGTAAGAAGCTATAGTAAGTGCCACTAAAGTTTCGTCTTCTGCCCCCTTACCTTTTAATACTTCTATTGCTTCTTTAACCTCATTTGCATTTCCCACTTCATGTCCTAAAGGCTGATTCATATCCGTAACCAATGCTATAGTTTTTTTATTGAGAGATTTACCTATTGAAACCATAGTTCTCGCCAAATCTTTGGCTTCACCCAAAGACTTCATAAATGCACCAGAGCCTACCTTTACATCTAAAACTATTGCATCTGCCCCTAAAGCTATTTTTTTACTCATAATTGAGCTTGCAATTAAAGGAATGCTTTCCACTGTAGAAGTAACATCTCTTAATGCATAAATCTTCTTATCTGCAGGAGTTAAATTTGACGACTGACCTGCAATAGCCATTTTATATGTATTTACATTGCTTATAAAATCTTTTTTACTCAACCGGGTGTTAAAACCCTCTATGGCTTCCAACTTATCTATGGTGCCCCCTGTATGGCCTAATCCTCTGCCACTCATTTTAGCCACAGGTACACCTAATGCAGCTACTAAAGGCACAACAATTAAACTAATTTTGTCCCCTACACCTCCGGATGAATGTTTATCCACTTTTATACCTTTAATATCTGATAAATCTAATTTATCTCCAGAATTAACAAAAGATAAGGTTAAATTTGCAGTCTCCTCTTCAGTCATTCCCTTAAAACAAACTGCCATAAGAAAAGCTGCCATCTGATAATCAGGTATTTGTCCTTTTACATATTCCTGCACCATTTCATCTATTTCTTCTGACGTTAAACTTCTGCCAGATTTTTTCTTCTGAATTATATATTTCATATCCATACTAAATTTCTCCCTTAAGATATTATCCAGGCGCATAGAAGTGTTTATCTCCCTCTTTGAAGAATATAGGAATATTAGCTACTTACCACATTGGAATAAACAAATACTTGAAAGATTTTTATGTCCTTTTAGTTATTTGTTTATTAAATCTTTAAAACCAATTCCCTGAAGATTATTTTTTATATCTAAAAGTTCCAATATAGTTTTGCCTATATCAGAATAACTTTTCCTTATACCTATGTCTACACCCGCCTTTAAATTTTTTCCGTACACTAAAACAGGTATATATTCTCTGGAGTGGTCTGTACTTTTTGTAGTTGGATCACACCCGTGATCTGCAGTTATTATAAGCACATCCTCTTCATTCATATTAGAAATTATTTCAGGAATCCTCTTATCTGCCTCTACAAGAGCTTTAGCATATCCTTCTGTATCATTTCTATGTCCATACAGCATATCAAAATCAACTAAATTTGCAAATATAAGTCCCGATTTATTTTTTTTCATATAACCCAAGGTTTTGTCTATACCATCCATATTATTTTTTATATGAACTGCCTCTGTTATTCCTCTTTTATTGTATATATCCTCTATTTTGCCTACTGCCATTACATCTAATCCAACTTCTTTTATATAGTCCAGCATGGTTTTTCCCGGAGGATCAAGTGCAAAATCTTTTCTATTTGAGGTTCTTACATACTTTCCCTTGTCATAAATAAAAGGTCTTGCAATTACCCTTCCTACGGTTCTATCTCCTAGAAGCATTTCTCTGGCTATCTTGCACATTTTATATAATTCCTCCACTGGAATTATTTTTTCATGGGCAGCCACTTGAAATACACTATCTGCAGAAGTATATACTATAGGGTATCCTGTATCTACATGTTCTTTTCCCAACTCATTTATTATTTCCGTACCCGATGCCACTTTATTCCCAAGGACTTTTCTACCGATTTTAACTTGAAATTCTTCTATTATATCTTCAGGAAATCCCTGGGGATAAGTATTTAAAGGAGTTTTTAAAACAATCCCTGCCATTTCCCAGTGTCCCGTTACAGTATCTTTTCCCTTGGATAATTCAGCACACTTTCCAAAACTTCCTATAGGTTTTTCACATCTTCTTAAATTTTCAACTCCCTGTATATTTCCAATCCCTAGTTTGTATAAAGTTGGAATTTCAAGTCCTCCTGCAGCTTTTGATATATTTCCCAAAGTATTGCTTCCTACATCTCCATATTCTTTTGCATCTGGTAATTCTCCTATACCTACACTGTCAAATACTATTAAAATTACTCTCTCCATATAAACTCATCCTCTCTTCACTATACAAAACTATTTAAAACATATGTTAATTATGCCCGTGGATGAGATTTTTTATATACTTCTGCAATTTTATTCTTCTTTAGTACTGCAGAATATATCTGGGTAGCGGATAAATCTTTATGTCCCAAAAGTTCCTGTACAGATTTAATATCTGCACCATTTTGAAGCAAATGTACTGCAAAAGAATGTCTTAAAGTAAAGGCATTTATATCCTTGTCTATTTTAGATTCCTTTGCATAGTATTTTACAATTTTCCAAAATCCCTGGCGACTCATGGCTGCACCTCTTAAATTCAAAAACAAAGTATCCAAATTGTATATATTCAATTGAGGTCTTATATCTAAATAATTTTTTAAATATTGTACTGCCACAGAACCTATAGGTACCAGTCTTTCCTTGTTCTTAAGACTTTTACACCGTATATATGAAAATTTTAAATCTATATCATATATGGTTAAAGTTAAAAGTTCCATCACTTTCATTCCTGCAGCGTACATTATTTCAAGCATAGCTTTATCCCTTATTCCTTTATAAGTAGTAGAATCTGGAGAATCAAGAAGCTTGTCTACCTCATCTACAGTTAGAACTTTGGGTATATTATGCTTTACTTTAGGGATTTCATAGTACAAAAGAGGATTTTCGTTTATTACTCCCTTAACCATTAGATATTTATAGAAATTTCTAAGAGAAACTATATTTCTAACTATGGATGAAATTGCCTTGCCTTCTTTTTGAAGATACTGTACATATGCCATTATAGACACTACTTCCACTTCTTTTAAGTTTCCTTCTCTCTTCTTTATAAAATTATAGAATCTATTTATATCCCTAATATATGCATCTAATGTATTTTTACTCATGTGTTTTTTTTCCAGTTGTTCTGCATAGCCCAGTAAAAAGCTTTCCAAAATTATCACCTACTCTTCGGGAGTTAAAATTTTATAAATTCATTAAAAACAGTAATATAATTGTATATTATATCTATATTTTTGCTAAATATATTGTACACAAATATACTATTATCATAGGAATGAGACTTAACTACGAGGTTATATATTACTAAGTCTATAAATTTAGGTAAAAACATTCCAAAAAATACTAATATGAAAAAGCACTTCAATACTTCTATAATAAAATTTGATTTTTGTTCATCTAAAATCATAATAATATCCTCATATAACTTGCTACAATAAATTTAATCATATTAGGAGTCAGATAAGATTCCATAAAAAAACCTATAAACATTATAATACACACAAGCAGAAAAGACATAGAATAAGATGTAAATCTCACCAGGATGTGGGATTTCCATGGAACTCTTGCTCTATCTTTAAAAAGCATAAGTGAAAATTCCATAGCAAGCACAGAAGAAAATATTATACATGGTATGTATATTATATTTTGTGGTAACACTCCAAGAAATGAAAACCACATTCCTTTAATCCCCATACTGCTTATTACAAAACTCATAGTAAATCCTATGGTAAATCCTTTAATTATATCTATTATAAGTATTACAGGTATTCCTATCATTGTAAGTCCCAAAAACCATACCATTAAAATTATGGGAATATTATTTTTTAAAGTTTCTAAAAATATAGATTTATAATTTACACTTCCTGAATCTACTACTTTAGTGAAATTCTTGAGATAGCTTAAAAGATCACTTTTTTCAAATCCGCCCATATATCTAACACTATATATTCCAATAACTATTCCGGTGAAAAAGCATACTAAACTTATAATATACAGCCAAAAGTTATTTTTAATATGTCTATTTATTAAATTTAGTGCTTTATTTTCTAACATAATCTCATCCCCCTTTTGTTAATCATCTTCTTTTAATTAATTTATGATTTACAAAAGAGTTATATGACTTTATATTAGTTGCACAAAAATAAACAACACTTATTATCCGTTAAAAATACATTATATCATCATAAGAGCACAAATAGTTTTTGCATCTATTATTTTTCCTTCTTTTATCATTTCCTTGACTCTATCTATTTTAATCTCTTTAACATTTATAAATTCATCTTCGTCTCCTAAGTCGTCTCTTCCCTTATACAATTCTTCTGCCTTATAAATAAATATATATTCATCGCAAAATCCAGGACTTGTAACTATTCTTCCTAAATATTTAAGTTCTTTGGCCCTATAACCTATCTCCTCTTCCAATTCTCTTTTAGCACATTCAAGCACATCTTCATTTTTTTCAATCTTGCCTGCAGGTATTTCAAGTAAGACCCCTTCTATAGGTTTTCTGAATTGTTCCACCATAAATAAAGTTTCACTGTCTTTATAAGCAATTATTGCAACTCCACCTGCATGATTTATTATTTCCCTTTTACTTGTTTTTCCGTTTGGTAATTCAACTGTATGAACATTTAAATCAATGATCTTTCCATTAAATATTGTTTCTTTACTTATGGTCTTCTCAAAAAAACTCATAGTTAAACACCTCTACCTTTATTAGATTGTTAAATCAGTCTCTTTTAGAACCTATATCTCAAATTATCTATTTAAACCTATTCATTGTAATCAATTTTATACTTCAACATTATTCTTGTCAATTAAATGCTTATTATACTTATTAGACTTTTATATCTCAAAAAATCTTCCATTCATATCCAGCAAATAAACGGAAGATCCTAAATGATTTAACTGACTCTATTTTTTAATCTTAGTTTATCAGCAACCATAGCTATAAACTCACTATTTGTTGGCTTGCCTTTATCATTATGTATTGTATATCCAAATATTTTATTTATAGTTTCTACCTGTCCCCTTGACCAAGCTACTTCAATTGCATGTCTTATTGCCCTTTCAACTCTGCTGGCAGTAGTATTATATTTTTTTGCTATGGATGGATATAGTTCTTTTGTAACTGCAGATAATAATTCCATATTATTTACTACCATGGTTATTGCTTCTCTTAAATACATATATCCTTTTATATGTGCAGGTACACCTATCTCATGTATTATATTTGTTATTTCCTGTTCCAAATCAGTAGGATTATCTCTTTGGAACCTTACTTCTCCTGCATCTATAAAAGATACAGTTTTCTTTATATCTTCTCCGCTGCTTATAACGCTATTAAACATCTGTCTAATTCTCTGAGTAAATACATCCATATCAAAAGGCTTTACTACATAATAGTCTGCACCGAGTGTTATAGCCCTTTGGGTTATCTTGTCCTGTCCCACTGCAGATAGAACTATTATCCGAGGCATTGGCTCCATATTCATGTTATTTAATTCTTCTAATACTCCAAGTCCGTCAAGATGAGGCATTATTATATCTAATACTACTAAATCCGGTCTTTTTTCTTCAATTAGCTTAAGGGCTTCTACCCCATCTTTTGCAATACCTGTAACCATTATATCTCTTTGATTTAAAAGATAATCATTTAAAATATTACAAAATTCTTTGTTATCATCTGCAATAACTACACTTATTTTTGATTCTTCCATATTTACCACTCCCCTTTTTAATAAATTCCCATATGTTAACAAATTAATAAATTCGACACAGGAATTTTATTTCCTTCTTTTTTATATAAAAAAATTTTTTATATATTTATCTTAATGATATAAATGTAAAAGATAGCATTTAAAATGCTATCTTTTACAATATTATTTTACCATATTTTCTATATTTACTCAAATCCTTTATAATTTTTATCTACTTTTTTTATTTTGACAATATATTTGTATCTTTTAGCATCCAGTCTATATAAATTCCATACCCTACATCAGGTTTATTTATAAGCACATGGGTTACTGCCCCCACTAACTTATCATTTTGAATTATGGGACTTCCACTCATACCTTGAACTATTCCTCCTGTTTTATTTAATAATCTATTATCTGTGACTTTTATAACCATACTTTTAGGTCCTGGTAAGTCCTGTGACAGCAATTTTTCTATCTCTATATTGTAAAACTCAGGATTATCCCCATCTACGGTAGTTAAGATTTTGGCGGGACCTTCTTTAATTTCATTTCTAAGACCGATTTTAATACAATTAGTTCCTCTTTTAAGCTTATTGTTTCCCCTGCCAAATACCCCGCATTCCGTATTTTTCTCTATATTTCCAAGCTTAGCTTCTTCATTGACAAATATACCTTTTAACTCCCCGGGATTTCCCTTGGCACCCTTTTTAACCGATACAATAGAAGATTCTACTATTTCTCCTGAATTTATATTCAATCTTGTGCCTGTATCTATATCTATTATGGGATGGCCTAATGCAGCAAACATACCGCTCTTTTCATCATAAAAGGTTAGAGTTCCTATTCCAGCAGTAGAATCTCTTATCCACAACCCTATTTTATAATTATTATCATCTATACCACTAACAGCTTTTACTACCTTTTCTATATTATTTCCATCTCTTTCTATTACTATTTTAATATCTTTACCTTTTGTCTTATTTATTTCAGCTTGAGTCTGTTCAGAATTTTTTACCACAGTATCATTTATTTTAATTATATTATCTCCTATTTGTATTCCAGCTGATGCAGCTGGACTTGAAACCTTACCTTTTGAAGTCTCTACATCACAAAAAGCCACTACCAGGACTCCTTTAGTATTTAACTTTACCCCGATAGGCTGACCACCTAAATATACAGTAACATCACTAGCTGCCACTGTATTAAATGTAGATTTCATTTTATTATTTTGAAACCAATGAATATTTTTATATATATTTTCTTTATAATAGGCAACTGATATTACAAACAGGATAGGAATTAACATCCAATACAGAATATTTCTAAATTTTTTTGCCATGGTTTTGCCTCCTGTCTTATACTGCTTCTTTAGCTTTAAGTTGCCCTTTTAAATATGTTATTATGCTATCATATAGTTTCATTTAGAGTTAATGTATTGTTTTAGAATATAAATTTTATACAAAAAGTTAAAAGTCACCTCTTGAAGTACTCATAAAAATAATTTATCATTTTATATACTTTAGAGATAACTTATAAAATTAATACTATTTAATTTTATCCTTTTTCAAATCCGCCATATTAATAAGTTCTCTTGCATGTTCTAAAGTAATTTTTGTAACTTCACTGCCTCCTATCATTCTGGCTATTTCACATTCCTTTTCCCTTTTATCCATTTTTTTAACTTTAGTGTAGGTCATATTATCAATTACCTGTTTTGAAACCCAATAGTGAATATCTGACATACATGCAATTTGGGGAAGATGAGTAACACAAAATACCTGATGCTTTTTAGATATTGCATACATTTTTTCTGCTACACACTGTGCTATTCTCCCACTTATGCCCGTATCTATTTCGTCAAATATAACGGAGGGAATAAAATCCTTATCTATAAACACTGTTTTTAATGCCAGCATTATTCTAGAGAGTTCTCCTCCCGATACAATTTTTTCCAGGGGCTTTAATGGTTCTCCAGGATTTGTAGCTATATAAAATTTTACATCATCCATGCCTTTTGAAGTAAATTTATTTTCCAATTTAACTTGTATTTTAAATTTACTTTTCTCAAGTCCTACAAAATCCAATTCATTTTTAATATTTTTTTCTAAATTCTCTGCTAATTTACTTCTTATTTCATGGATTTCTTTAGCTTTTAATTTAAGTAACTCTTCTAATTTTATTTTTTCCAAATTTAATTTTTCTATAACCTGAGACATATTTTTCATTTCTTCATATTCAACTTTTATTTTATCTCTGTAATGTAGTATATTCTCTATATTACTCCCATATTTATTTTTTAAATTATTAATATCATTTATTCTGTTATTTATGTACTCCAGTTCATTTACATCATAGTGAAAATTATCTTTAATACTCCTTAAATCCTCTATATTTCCCTCTACATCATAATATATACTTTCAAAGGAATTATGTATATTGTCAATTTCAGGCATAATATTTTTTATGGAATTCAATTGTTTTATAATTACTCCTAAACTATCATATACGGAAATTTGTCCCTCTTTTCCACTGTATAATTTTATATAACAGTCATTGATAACAGAATTTATTTTTTCCCGATTTGAGAAAATTTTGAATTTTTCATTTAATTTTTCTTCTTCTCCTTCTACTAAATTTGCAGAATCTATTTCATCTATCTGATATTTTAGAAAGTCTATGATTTTTTCTCTATCCCCCTCTTTTCCCGATATTTCATATATTTTTCTTTTAACATCATTTAAACTTTCATATTTTTCTCTATAATCCTTTAATGGGCTATGAAGAACACTTTCTCCATAATAGTCCAAATAATTTATGTGATTTTCTTCTGCCAACAAATTCTGGCTATCATGTTGTCCATGTATATCCAGTAATGTACTGCTTATTTTTCTTAAATTAGATATTAAAACAGACTTTCCATTTACCTTTGCAATAGTTCTTCCAGATTGAAATGATTCCCTGCTGATTATAACCATGTTCTCTTCTCCAGAAATATCTTCTTCATTCAATATTTCAAAAGTTTTAGGATTTTCTATAGTGAAAACAGCTTCCACAAAAGTTTTATTTTTGCCTGTTCTTATTAAATCTTTGTTAAATTTACTCCCCATGACATAATTTATGGCATCGATAAGTATTGATTTGCCTGCTCCAGTTTCTCCAGAAAGTATATTAAAGCCTGATTCAAAAGATATAATTAATTTTTCTATAAGGGCAAAATTGTTTATATTTAATTGAAGCAGCATAGTATATCCTCCTATTGTGAAATCATTTTTTTCATCTTTTGAGTTATACCGTGAGCTTTCTCTCTGTCCCTAGCCATTACAAATATAGTATTATCTCCAGCTATAGTTCCTGCTATACCTATAAAACCTAGAGAATCTATAGCTTCCGCTGCTGCAGAGGCAGAGCCTGAAATAGTCTTTATAACCACAAAATTATCTATATTTTCAACGCTTACTACAGTTTGAGAAAATATATTTACAAGCTTATTAGATAAAAAACTTTCCGTGCGAGATATAGTTGCATACTTATATCTCCCATTATCTGATAATACCTTTATAAGTTTCAACTCTTTTATGTCTCTAGAAACAGTAGCTTGAGTTACATTCATGCCGCTATTTTTAAGTTTTTCTGCTAATTCCTCCTGAGTTTCAATATTATTTGAATTAATAATCTCCAGTATTTTAGCGTGTCTAGTTACCTTCATAATATTCCACCTTCACATCCTTTTGCATTAAAAATAATTTTTTCTCTAAGTGTATTAAAATAGGCATCATCAAACTTGATGAGTCTTCTCTTGTTTTTGGATTTATTTATTTTTATGGTTTGAGAGCCATTCACCGCTACCCATTTTTGGCCATCAATAGATAAAAATGAATCTTCATAATTCTTTTCTATCGATATACTTATAAGAGATCTACTGTCTAATACGATACTTCTAGATGCAAAAAATTGGGAATACATAGGTGTTAAGCATAATACATCTAAGAGTGGGTGTATTATAGGACCCCCTGCCGATAAATTATATGCTGTAGACCCTGTAGAAGTACAGATAATAATACCATCTCCACTAAAACTATTATAAAAAGCATCATTTATATACACATCATATCTTTGTATTCTTGACTTAATTCCCCTATATAATACCACATCATTTAATCCATCGTACCTTTTTATTTTATTACCTTCATTGTAGGTGCACTGAATCATATCCCTCTTTTCAATTGTATATTCCCCTCTAAAAAGTTTCTCTAATGCAGCTTCCACACTGTTTATTTCCACCTGTGCCAAAAAACCTAAGTGACCTATATTAATTCCAAGTATAGGAGTCTTTGATCTAAGTACATTTCTAGAAGTGTTTAATATAGTTCCATCTCCTCCAAGTACTATAATTACATCCAGACTGCTGCTTTCATTTTCATCAAGCCCCATACAATTTTCATATGTCTTTATATTTACACTTTTATCTATATTTTTTATACTTTCTATTATAAAATTGAGCATTTCTTTATTTGGATCTTTTGTTGTATTAACGTTAATTCCTATATTCTTCATAGTTCCTCTCCATTCAGTTCCCCATGTGATGTTCTTACTATAGTATTTATATCCTCTTCTTCAAACGATTCATTTATTTTTTTTTCCTTGGTAAAATATATTAAATATTCTATATTTCCTTCGGGTCCCTTTATAGGTGAATAATCAAGAGAAATTATTTTTAAATTATTTTCTTTTAAAAAAGTTACAATTGCTTTAATAACTTCTATATGGGTAGATTGTTCTCTAACTACTCCTTTCTTCCCCACTTTTTCCCTTCCTGCTTCAAACTGGGGTTTTATAAGAGCTACTATACTTCCATTTTCCTTTAATAAGTTTATAACTGCAGGTAAAACTTTTTTAAGCGATATAAAGGAAACATCTATACTTGCAAAATCACAATATTCCCCTATATCTTTAAAAGTAACATACCTTATATTCGTCCTTTCCATACATACTACTCTCTCATCTGTTCTAAGCTTCCACGCAAACTGACCATATCCTACATCTATGGAAAATACTTTTTTAGCTCCCTTCTGGAGCATGCAGTCCGTAAATCCTCCAGTAGATGCTCCTATATCCAGACACACCTTGTTTTTTAAAATTATATTGAATTTTTTTAAGGCCTTTTGTAATTTTAACCCTCCTCGGCTCACAAAAGGAAGCTTTTCTCCTCTGAATTCTATATTAGAACTCCTTTTTATATTTTGTCCACACTTATCTACTCTCCGTCCATCTACAAATATTTCTCCTGCCATAATACTGGCTCTTGCCCTCTCTCGTGAGGAAAAAATACCTTTATCTACTAAAAGTACATCTATTCTTTCCTTTGGCTCTGACATAACAAACTCCTTTGTCACTTCTAAAATATACCACTTAATTTCACTACTTTGAGTACTTTATCTACAATACTTCCTGTATCAAGTCCATATAATTTGTACAGAATACTTGGTTTCCCATGCCTTACAAACTCATCTTTAAATCCTAGATTTATTACATCTACTTTTCTATGTAATGTATTTACATATTCCAATATATAGGATCCAAGACCACCTCTTATTATATTATCTTCAATAGTTATAATAGTCACATCTTCTTCTATTAGTTTCTTAAGCATTACCTTATCTAAAGGCTTAATAAAACAGGCACTTATAACTCTTACTAAAATTCCCATTTGCTCAAGTTTTTCTGCTGCCAAAACTGCATGTTCCACCATTCTTCCCTGGGCTACTAATGCTATTTTCCCTTTATTTAAAATATATTCCCATCTGCCAAATTCAAAATCTTCTAAAGGCGTAAGGTATACATTATCCCCTCCCCGAGGATACCTTATAGCTATAGGGCAATTTTGATTTAATGCCCACTTTAGCATATGCGTGAGTTCAGCCATACATTTAGGTGACATAACAGTCATATTAGGCATTTCAGTTAAATAGGACAAATCAAATATACCCTGATGAGTTTCTCCATCATCTCCCACAATTCCTGCCCTGTCTACAGCAAAAACCACCGGCAGCTTTTGAATACATATATCATGAAGAAGCTGATCATAACTTCTCTGAAGAAAAGTAGAATAAACTGCAAATACAGGTTTTAATCCTTCCACTGCCATTCCTCCTGCTAAAGTCACAGCATGTTGTTCTGCAATTCCCACATCAAAAAATCTTTCTGGAAATTCTTTTGCAAAATTTTGAAGTCCAGTGCCATCCCTCATGGCAGCAGTTATAACTACTATTTTTTTATCTTCTCTTGCTAAGTTTACCATTTCATCTCCAAAGACCTTGGAATATGTATTGGTGGAGGTAGCTGCTATCTCTCCATTATTACAATTGAAAGGCCCTATTCCATGAAATTTGCCTGGATTTTTCTCTGCGAATTCATAACCCTTACCCTTTTTAGTTATTACATGGATAATAACTGGATTATTTACTTTTTTTGCAGCAGTCATAACTTCCGTAAGGTCCTTTATATTATGTCCATCTATGGGACCTAAATACTTTATTCCTATATCCTCAAAGAACATTCCCGATACTACCATTTTTTTTATTCCATTTTTTAATCTTTCGAGATATTTAGCCATACCTTTCCCTATATTAGGTATTTTTTTTAATGTACTTTCCACTTCTTCTTTAAATTTATTATACTTAGGATCTACTCTTAATTTATTTAAATATCTGGATACTCCTCCTACATTTTTCCCTATGGACATTTGATTGTCATTTAGTATTATTATAAGTTTTGTCTTTCTGTAGCCTACGTCATTTAATGCCTCCAGTGCCATTCCTCCTGTTAATGCTCCATCTCCTATAACTGCCACCACATTATGTTTTTCTCCCTTTAAATCTCTAGCTCTGGCCATACCCAGTGCTGCAGATATGGAAGTACTGCTGTGTCCGGTTTCAAAGAAATCATACACACTTTCACATTTTTTAGGGAAACCGCTTATCCCTCCAAATTGTCTTAAGGTATGAAATTTATCTTTTCTGCCTGTAAGAAGCTTATGCACATAAGCTTGATGTCCTACATCCCATATAAGTTTATCATGATTTAAATCGAAAATACTAAATAAACTTAATGTAAGTTCTACAACTCCCAAATTGGAGGCTAAATGTCCTCCCGTTTTAGACACATTTTCAATTAAAAATTCTCTAATTTCTAAAGCCAGCTGTTTTTTCTCGTCTAAAGACATCTTTTTTATGTCATTTACATCTTTATAATTATCTAATAAATTAAACATTTTACCTATCCTCTTTTACACAATAATAATAGAAATTGAATACTCTACTGTGTCATAATACTTTATTTTTTTCTGTTTAATAAAAGCAGGGTTAACTCTTTTAAATAAGAGGTATCTCCTTCTATTTCATTTAAAATCTCCATACACTCTTTCGTAATTTCGCTGCACATTCTGTCACATCTATCCAATCCATAAACAGTTACAAAGGTAGTCTTATCATTATTCAAGTCGCTTTTTGTCTTTTTTCCCAAAACAGCATCATCACCTAATACGTCCAATATATCATCCTTTATTTGAAATGCCAATCCTAACTTTTCACCATAACATTTTAATTTGTCTATTTCTTCCTCTCCAGTGGATGCATATACTGCAGCAGAAACTATTGAAGCTTTTATTATTGCTCCTGTTTTTCTACTATGCATATAATAAAGCTTATCTACAGATATTTTTACATTTTCGCTTAAAATATCTACTGTCTGCCCTCCTATCATTCCTTCTGCCCCTGCACTTTCAGAAATAATGCTACACGCCCTTATGGCATTTTCCCCTTTCCCTATGCAGTGCCTAAACATAATGCTCATGGCTTCATTTAAGAGAGCATCTCCCCCAAGTATTGCAATAGCTTCTCCAAATATTTTGTGATTTGTAGGTTTTCCCCTTCTTAAATCATCATTATCCATAGCAGGCAGGTCATCGTGAATCAAAGAATAAGTATGTATCATTTCTATAGCCGCTGCAATATCCATAACTTTACTATAATCTTTATTATACATTCTATAAGTTAGAAGAAACAACATAGGTCTTATTCTCTTGCCTCCCGCATTTAAACTATACTCCATGGAATCATATATTTTTCTATTATAGGTTCCTCTATCTTTCATATATTCCCTCAAATATATATCTAGTTCCTCCTTTAGAGATTTAAATACCCTTTTAATTTCCATAGTATACTTCTCCATTCCATAATTTTAAGATTCAATATCAAAATCCCTTTCTCCCTCTTCAGTAAGAACTTTTATTTTCTCTTCAGCTTCATTTAAAATCTTATATAACTTATTGCAGAGTTTTACCCCTTCCTCATAACTTTTTAAACTATTTTCCAAAGACAACTCACTACTATCCATAGATGCTACTATATTTTCCAGTTTTAACATTATGCTTTTATAAGTTTCCGTTTTCCTAGGCATAAATCCACAATCACCTCACTTTTTGTAATGGATAAGCTCAACTTTGGAAGTTCCATCTTTCATGATAATATCAACTTTATATTTTTTATTTAGTTCTTCTATAGAAGATATAACATTTTTCTGTTCATCTTCTATTATACAATATCCTTTATTTAAAATATTCAATGGATTATGGGCAGAAAGAAGTGCATTTATTTTTCCTAGTTTTTCTTTTTTTCCATTAATGATTACTTTTATTTTGAAGTTTAAGGATTCTTTGATTTTGTCTATATTTTCATATTCATTTGCTATGTAAGTTAAAGGATTATTCACCTCTAAAGTTTTCTTTACAAAAGCCAGTCTATTCTTTTTATCATTTACTGTATTTTTAACACTATTATAAAGCTTATTTTTATAATTTAATATTTTCTGCACATATTCTTCCAGACTAAAAACTCCAATTTCAGCAGCAGCAGAAGGGGTAGGTGCCCTCATGTCAGATACAAAATCCACTATAGTATAGTCAATTTCATGTCCCACTCCTGTTATTATAGGTTTTTTAGAACTATACACAGCTTCTGCCAATTTTTCATCGTTAAAGCACCAAAGCTCCTCTATAGAACCTCCTCCTCTTGCTATGATTATAAGTTCTACATCTTCCATGGAATTGAAGGTTTCAATCCCCTTTATAATATTATCACTAGCACCTGTTCCCTGTACTAGTGAAGGATAAATTAAAAGTTCTATCTTTTTATTTCTTCTTCTAGTTACATTTATTATATCTTTAACTGCTGCTCCTGTGGGTGATGTAATTACTCCTATTTTTTTAGCATAGAGGGGTATCTTTTTCTTATGTGAAATATCAAATAACCCCTTTTTTTCTAATTCTATCTTTAGTTTTTCAAAAGCCAGATATAATTCTCCCATTCCATCCGGCTTCATTTCACTGCAATAAAGTTGATACACCCCTTCTTTCTCGTAGAGGGATATTCTTCCTTTAACTATAACTTTCATACCATCTCCCGGCATAAAATTCAACTTTTCCACTGAACTTTTAAACATGATACAATTTATTTTACTAAACTTATCTTTTAAAGAAAAATACATATGTCCACTGCTGTGAAACTTAAAATTCGAAACTTCTCCTTTAACAGAACAATTACCAAGTATAAAATCATTATCCAGAGTTTTCTTTATGTAACGGTTAATATCAGACACTGTTAACGTTTTAATATACATACCTTACCTCTTATATCTTATCACTTTTTTATTTTTTCATCTTTTATCATGTTTCCAAGTACTCCATTTATAAATGAGGCAGATTTTTCAGATGAATATTTTTTAGCCAATTCTATGGCTTCATTTATAGATACCTTTTCAGGTATGTCATCTTCGTGTAAAAATTCATATGTACAAATTTTTAGAATTGCAGAATCTACTTTAGATAATCTATTCAATTTCCAATTCCTCAAATATTTTTCAATCTCAATATTTAGCATATCTTCATTTTTTTCTATTCCCCTTAGCACTCTTACTACATAATCTATATCTATATTTTTCAAATCGCCCATATTTTCTCCATAAATCTGTGATATACTATTTTTTTGACTTCCCTGCTCCATTTCAATATTTTCTTTTAAATTTGATATAATAACATCAGCCTTTTCTTTATTTATAGCCATTTGAAATAATAATTTCATAGTCAATTCTCTAGTCTTTTTTCTATTCATCTTTTCCTCCCGCCTGGATATATACTCTTTTAAAAATAATTATTGTCATTTCAGATATAATTATACTTAAACTAATATACTAGTTCAAGTATATCTATATGCAAATATATATTTATACACAATCTAAGTATTTTAATACATGCATTAAATATAAACACCCTCTTAATATAGAGGGTGTTAGTATTTTACTCTTCCATAATATCAATATTATCATTTTCTTCTGCCTTAGAAATCATAACATTTTGCACATGTATATTTACAGCTGAAACTTCCAATCCCGTTATAGATTCCACTGCCCTTTTTACATTTTGTTGAACCTTTAATGCCACATCAGGAATTCTTACTCCATACTCTACTACCACAAACAAATCTATAGCTGCATTATTTTCTCCTACACTTACTTTGACGCCCTTTGACAAATTCTTTTTACCTGTTAGTATTTGGGTAATCCCCCCTACAAGACTGGCACTCATTCCGACTATTCCATTTATCTCCGTAGTAGCAAGACCTGCAATTACACCTACAACTTCATCAGATATCTTTACAATACCCATGTTAATTTCATTATTCATATTTTCTTCCATAACTGCACCTCCTAGATTTCACATCATGGAAAGATTAACATTAGATACATTATATCAAATGAATTTTTTTTTTACAATTAATTTAACTATTTTTAACTTATTATTATCTTCACATATGTTATATCCATTATGTAATTATCCTTACTGCATTTAATCTTGAAAATTTAGCTTTCCTTCACTTCAATCTCCACATCCTGCAATTTAGAAATACTCATAACTACATCTTTTATTTCCCGTGTATTCTTATCTGTTAATTTTTCTTTATTTTTAACTATTATTCTAACCTTATCATTTTCTATAGAACATATGGCATCCTCATATCCTTTACTCTTTAAAGTGTTTTCTATCTTCATTTCATAATTTGCATTCATAGCCAGGGCAGTATATTTTTTTTCAGCATCTGTACGATTATCCTGGGATACATTTTGATCATCTATAAAATTTTTTAAGGTTTGAAGAGTCTCTGCATTTTTTTGATCTCTTGTAAGTCTTGTTTCTTCAAAAAACTGGGACTTACTGTCTTTAGACTGTGTAGTATCGGACTCTGTACTTTTACTTTTAGTGCTGTTGGATGATACTGTACTATTACTAGTTCCATTATTATCTAAACCATTCACATAATTTATAGGACTATTGAGTTTTGTGGCAACTACTCCTACACAAACTATTAACGCCAAAAGAGTCACAATTATAACTGCCTGTTTTTTATTCATTTTAATTCCCCCTCTATATAAGACATCTTTAATTTGTTATTTATTCTAAGATGCCTAACTCTAAAAAATTATATGCTTAAAAGTAGACTTATATACTACTTTTTCATAGGATATACATTCACCTTATCTTCAGATAATCCAAATAAATCAGTTATAGCCTTTGATATCCTAAGTTCAGTTACTTTATTCTCAGCTCCTTCAGCTACCACACACACACCTAATATTTTAGGATTATATGTTTTTACTATAAGTGGTTCTGATTTGCTTCCATCGTTTGTGATAACCACTGTGCTTCCATTATTTTTTTGAGTGGTATTTCTCGTTCCTCCTTCATTATCCTTCTCTTCTGTGGTATTAGTTGTATCATTTACATTTACTGCTGGTACATGTTCCTCTCCACTTTCAAAACTAATCATCACTTCTACTTTTCCTACCCCTTCTATCTGTTCTAAAGTATTCTTTAAATTTTTTTGTATGGATTCTTCATAATCATGGGAGCTATTTTCATCTGTGGAGGTGGATTCTTCAGTGGTATCCTTTTTAGTCTCATCTGTACTACTATTTTTATTACTATTTAAATTATTATATGTATTTTCACTGTAACCACTAAAAAAATTTATAGTTATAATTATGAGCAACCCTATTAGAAATACTATAGCCAAATTCATAATATTTTTTTTATCATTAGAATTTTTTTTATTACCTTTTTTAAGAAGTTCGCTAAGCCATTTTTTAAAATCCAAAATTACCCCTCCTCATCAAGAATTTACATGTATCACATCTTCCGATACATTTAATTCTTTGCTTAAGTAGTTCTTTATCTTATTACACTGCTCATTACTTTCTTCATTAAAATTACTCACAGAAGTAGTTTTACCACTCACATCTACTTTTTTCACTTTTTCAACACTGCCTTTTTGAATTTCTACATTCACATTTTTTACATATACAATATTACTTTCCTCATCGTAATCAGCTTTTATTGTTACTTTATAATTTCCATCTGGATATTTTTCCTTTAAGTTTTTTTCACAGCTTAACTTGAGATTACTTTCAAAGGCTTCTATGGTATCTGCTTTACTTTTCTCCTTATATTCATTAAAATCTTTTAAAGATTTTTCACTTTTAGTATTCTCTTCAAAGCTCTCTATAGCTTTTGCCGTATAGCTGTTTATATCAAAATCCTTATTAAATATCTTTATCAGTGGATTAATGAATACTGTAATCAATATAAGCCCCAATACAAATTTACAATATTTTTTCATGCTATTATCTGGTAAAAGCATTTCTATGGCAGTAATGAAAAATACGGCTGTACATATGCCTACTAGCCACTGTCTCAGGGATTCAATCATAACATTTCACCCCTTTCATATCATAACTCTTCCTGCTGAAGCTACAATTGATATCATTATAAAGAACATTATAGACACACATATTAGACAAGACATTATAAGTATAAGAGAATCTCCTGCAGAATTTATGCAGTTCACCAATCTTCCATCACTTATGGGCTCTATAAGGGCTGCTGTTAATTTATACAAAATTATCATAATTATTAATTTAATTATAGGAAATAAAATCATCGCTACAATTACTATAAGCCCTAAACTGCTCAATGCATTTTTTAATAATACGGAATATCCAGCTACAGTAGCTATAGCATCTGACAGGCTCTTTCCTACTATAGGTACAAAATTATCCACTGCAAATTTGGCTGTTTTTGCTGTAACCTGATCAATAGTTTTTGAAGTAATTCCCCTTATAGTTATTATCCCTATAAATATAGTCATTATAATCCCCTGGGTCCATAATGCCCCTTGATTTAAAAGCTTGGTCAGTTTGTCTATCTTATACTCGGAAGACAAGTTATTTACAAATTGAAGTACAAAAGACATGGATATTACAGGAATTATAACATACATAAATAAATTTGCACTTATAGTTATAGCTCCTATTATAATTGGATCCATAACTGCGGCTTCTACAAAACCTCCCACAGAAGCTACCAAGGTTATAAGCACAGGTATTAAGGCTACCATAAAACTTGTCATTTGGTTTATAGCTGATTTGGCTATATCCACTCCTATATAAAAACTCTTTGACATTATTATTATTATAAGTGAGTAACATGCAAAATATGCTATATTAGATAATTGTTCACTGCTAAAGGCTCTTTGTAAATTGGTAAGAAGAGTGCATATAATTGAGATTATTACTAAAAGTACTAATAACTTTAAAGACGCTTTTAACTCTCTTACTCCATAGGACATTACTGCACTTAAAATTTTTTTAAATGATATGCCTCCCTCTCCACTTTTTAAAAAATTTTTTACGTAGGTTTTCACATCTATGTCATTTAATAACTCATTATCTGTCTTCATATTTGTTATATAATCATAGAATTGATTTATCTGTTCCTGATCACTTTTATCTTCTTCATTTTTTACAGTATTTTGTTGAATATTTTCCACATTTATTTTACTTTGTGTATTTGTTTCTGCAGTGTTTGTATCAAAAGCTTGTACATTAAAACATATTAATAAAACTATAGTTAGTATCAATATACTATTTTTCATAATTAACACCTACATAATCTTTAAAATTGACTGTAATACAGCCATAAGTATAGGAATTGCAAGTACTAAAATTAAAATTTTACCTGCAAATTCAACTTTTGCACCTAAATTCCCCTGTCCTGCATCTTTGCATATCTCACTGCAAAAAGAAGCTAAATATGCAATAGCAAGTATTTTAAATACAGTGGTTAAATAAATAAAATTTATATTTGCCTTAGCCGCTAATTGCTGTATAAATTGCAGTATGGCCGTTATCTTGGTTATCATAAACAAAAATATCATAACCCCAGAAACTATACTTATATAAACTGCTATATCATCTCTTTTATCTTTAAACAGCAATACTATAAATAATGCAACAAATGCAAATGCTACTACTTTAATTATCTCCATGGCGCTCTCCTAAAGTTGAAACATAGTTCTAACTGTATTGAATAATTTATTTACCAAATCTATTACCATCATAAGTACAATTAAAATTCCCGCCAAGTTGGTTACCACTGCATAATCCCCCTTGCCGCTGGCTTCTAAAACTTTATTTATAAGGATAACAATTATGCCTACCCCTGCTATCTTAAAAATTAAACTTATGTCCATCATTTGATTATCTCCCCTTTTCCTTCCCATTAACCATTCAGAAACCATAAAAAGCATACGCAAATTACTTAAATTAAAATTATTACTATTACGGCTCCTAATGAAAAACCCAAACTCCTGCACATTTTTAAATTCTTATTCATTAAAATTTGAGAAGTTTCTATTTGTTCTTTTATATTTTCCAGAGTTAGTAAAAACATCTTCTTCTGTCCCTCTATATCTGATTCCCCAAGAGTTCTAGATAAATCTAACAAGGCAGCTGTATCTTCTTTTTTTAAATTCAAAGTATTTTCCTTAGCCTTTAATGTATGGCTGAAAGCCTCATACACACTATCAACAGAATTTTTTTCTAACATTTGAGAAATATCTTTAAATATATCCTTAATAGGACTTACACTTTTACATGCAGTATTTGAAATAGCTTCTGGCAGAGGTGTATGAGTGTATATTATTTCATTTTGAAGCTGATACATACACCTTTGTATTTCTTTTAGCTGTTTTACTCTCTTTTTAAAGCCTTCCCCATATATAACACCTATTCCTGTAGATGCAGCTAATATCATCATACATCCTAAAAATTTCACCATTTTTATGACCTCCATATTACTGAGTCATTTGAAAAATTATATATATATTCTACTGTGCCGGAGCCCTCTCTGCTGCTTAATACCACGGCTCTTTTAAATACCTTATTCTCAACTATTTCCTTAAACACAGGTCTGCTGTACAAATCTTCTGTTCCATAGCCATGAATAGTAGTAATTAAATTTACTCCAGAATTCAGAGCAGTTAAAATACTATCCATATCCTTATAAGTTCCAATCTCATCACAAACTATAACCTCTGGAGACATGCTTCTAATGGCCATAATTATACCCTGACTTTTAGGACATCCATCTAATATATCTGTTCTCATGCCCACATTTAATTGAGGCATTCCATTAAAACAAGCTCCTATCTCACTTCTTTCATCTATTACACAGACCTTTTTTCCTGTAAGCCCTACGTTTTTTATTCCTTGAGAAATATTTCTTACAATATCTCTTATAAGGGTAGTCTTTCCACACTTAGGTGGAGAAATTATTATAGTATTTATTACTTTATCCTTTTTTAAAATAAACTTCATAATAGAATCAGAACATCCTATAATCTCTCTACATATCCTTATATTTATGGATGCAATATCTTTTATGGTTTTTACCTCATTCTTTTCGATAATACACCTTCCACATATGCCAACTCTATGTCCCCCTCTAATAGTTATATATCCCTGTTTAATTTCTTCTTCAAAGGCATAAATGGAATAATTACTCATTCTTTGAACTATCACCTTTAAATCTTCTAATTTAGGTATATATTGAACTACAACTTCTTTTCTGCCCAGCTGCATTATTAAAGGTTTATTTGTCCTTATTCTTATTTCTTGCAAATCAGGGGATTTTATCAAATCTCCTAAGGCCCTTTTTAAGTTTTCAGGTATAATATTTAAAATTTCTTTAGTATCCATATTTTTCATCTCCTTTCTTTTATATTAATTTTTATTTTTACTTTCCACGAATTATTCCATATAAATAAAAAAATAAAAAATACCACCAAGATCCATGAACCTTGGTGGTATTTTTTATCCGAATGCTGCCATTCTTCAAAGTGGAAGATAAGAATGCAATCTATACTTCATCTTTTACATCATCATCTTTAATATATATATTGTTGTGGCAATTTGGACATGTTAACTCTTTTCTTCTTTCTAATATATCTTTATCCACATATACCGTATCATTGCAATTGGGACACTGAATTTCTGTAAAATTTTCTCCTTCATCTTTATAAGCCTCGTAATCATCATCATATAAGTTATCTTGAAGATCTGCCAGATCTTTATTCATACAATCTATATAAGCCCTCATATCCTTCTGGTCTTCAGATATGTTCTCTATTTCCTCTGCTATACTTTTAAGCACATCTACAATTTCTATAATAACTTTTCCGTCATTAGTATTTTTATCAATTTTTAATCCGTCTACTAAACCTTTAAGATAAGATACTTTAGATATAATAGAATGCATGATACCACATCCTTAAATTTATTTTGCCATTAGTATTTCCTAAACTCTTTCCATATATTCTCCACTTCTTGTATCAACTCTTATAGTTTCTCCTTGATTTACAAATATAGGTACTGACACAACTGCTCCTGTTTCAAGAGTAGCTGGCTTTAACACATTTGTAGCAGTATTTCCCTTAACTCCTGGTTCTGTATGGGTTACCTGAAGTTCAACAAAGTTTGGAGCTTCCACAGAAAATGCCTCTCCTTTATAAAACTTTATTATAGCAAACATGTTCTCTTTTAAAAATTTTATTGCTTCCTGTACCTTTGCATATTCTAGTGGAATTTGCTCAAAAGTTTCCTGATCCATAAAATAATATAATTCTCCATCTGAATACAAGTACTGCATTTCTTTTCTCTCTATAACTGCTTCTTGCAACTTGGCACTGGGATTAAAAGTAGTATCAGTAACTGATCCCGTTATAACATTTCTAAGTTTTGTCCTTACAAATGCTGCTCCTTTACCTGGTTTTACATGAAGAAAGTCTACTACTGTATACACTTGTCCATCTTGTTCAAAAGTAGTTCCTTTTCTTAAATCTCCTGCTGATATCATTATATCCATGCCGTCATGTAAACTTAGATCATATGAATTTTAAGCTTACTTTCCTCTTCATAGTGTATCGATTTCGCAATTAGCTAATTTCGGTCTGGTCTTACACTCCAAGGACATAAATTCGGATGTACATCACCCTACATAATCAACATATAAAATGTTGATACAACGGCTTTAACCCCTTTCTCATTCTTATTCGACCTTTTTCAATTTTTATCTGGTTTTGTGATCTATTATAATAATATAATATTATATTATATAATTACCCTATACATATTAGCTCTTTTGAGGATTTTGATAGGACCTTTCCTCCTTTTTCTGTAACTACTAGTAAATCTTCTATTCTGACTCCTCCAAAATGTGGTATATATATTCCTGGTTCATCCGTAACTACCATACCCACTTCTAACTTATTCTTATTCTTAAATGATATGGTAGGTGCTTCATGAATTTGTCTTCCTACTCCATGTCCTAGGCCATGGCCAAAATACTTTCCATAACCTTCCCCTTCTATATAGTCCCTAGCTGTACTGTCTACATCTGCAGCAGATATTCCAGGCTTATATTCCTTTAGAGCCAATTGTTGAGCTTCCAGCACAATATTGTATATTTTTAACATTTTTTGTGTTGGCTCGCCTATTACAACTGTTCTTGTCATATCAGAACAGTACTCGTCAAATATGCATCCAAAGTCTAATGTCAAAAACTCGCCTTTATTTATAATTTTATCTGTTGCTTCCCCATGTGGGAGACTGGATCTTATTCCAGATGCAACTATAGACGGAAAAGACAACTCTTTAGCTCCTAATTTTTTCATATAAAATTCTAACTCTAAACCTATTTCCCTCTCTGTCATACCGCATTTTATAAATTTTATTATATGTTCAAAAGCCTTATCTGCAATCTCAGCTGCCTTTTGTATTGATTTTATTTCAAATTCATCTTTTACTGTCCTTAATTTTTCTATAATTCCATCCATAGGAACAAATTCACATTGTAATTTATTAGTATAAAGAGTATATTGACTGTAGGAAAGTATGTTTTCTTCAAATCCAATTCTTTTAACATCTATTTTATTTAACAAGTCATTTAGAAAATCTATAAGAGAAACACCTCTGCCGTATTCTACCACTTCATAATCTTTAACTTGCTGCATGGCCTGTTCTGTAAATCTTGAATCAGTTATAAAAAAAGCTTTATCACAAGTTATAACAGAAAAACTCTCATTTCCTGTGAATCCACTTAAATAATTTCTATTGGCATCTCCTACCAACAAGACCCCATCAATGTCCTTTTTCCTCATGGCCTTTCTTAATTTCTCAATTCTTTTTTTGAACACTTAAATTACCCCCTTTTCTCTAATAGGGAATAACACTTTTGTACATATTAAACCTTTACCTATGGGACTTTTATTACTCCCTTAAAATTTAAAAACCACTACTCACCAAATAACAGCAAATACAGCGAACCTTTATGCTGAAAAATGCCGTAAGTTGTATTAAAAACTGTACTAAACAACCCTACAGTATTACCTTAAACAATGTTATTTTATCAAAACTAATGATTATTTGCAAACATATTATTTAAACATATTTAAATAAAAACTAATAAATATTTTTATTTAACACTACATTATACATTGTATATTATCTGTAAATTCAGAAAATATTACTCATTTCTCCTAAATTTTATATCTGCTACTACTTTCATATTATCTAACTCCTCCTGTTGAATTCTAATACTTGATATATTATAGAAATTATCACTATTTTTAATTTGCGTTAAAATATTCTTTACTTTATTTTTATCTCCTATTATTTCAGCCTGAAGCGACAGGCTTTCACTATTGGAATTTGTAAAGTTTAGTATATTAAGATTTTCTATATTATTTAATTCACTTAAAATTTCTGCACAGCTTATTTTATAGTTCTTTTTAACTTCTTTTTTCTCTAACAATTGAAGTTTATTATCTTGATATTTTATAAGAGAAACAACTTTATAATTTTTTACCAAAAGTGTACCACCTATACAAATTAAAAATATTATAATAACTCTATATAAATTATTTACCTTATTCATAGTTAATATTCCACCTTAATTCAAATAGAATCACTTTAAAAACAAGCTTATTTTCCAATTTGTACTTTCTTCCTTATCATTTCCTAAACAACTAAAGTTTTTTACCACGAATTTATTAGAATTTTCCATGTCTTTAATTAAAGAAAAACACTCTTGTTCTCTTCCCATTATATCTATTTCTATGTTTCTGTTTTCAATATTTATACTTTTAAAACTTTTTTCTTTAGATATATAATCACAAAAATCCATGAAACTTTTAATAGTATTATCTCCGCTGTATTGTGACTTCCCTATAGAAGTATGCTCTTTCAATTTATTTTCTATGCTGCTGAGTTTATCTCTATTTATTGAATATATATTGAATATTATAATATTAAAAATTAAAATTATTAAAATAAAAACTTTCAGATTTTTATTTTTTTTATTTTCTCTATTTTGTATATACCAGTATGGTAAAAAATATAGGTTTTTCATAATTAAAATTGCCCCTCTTGAATTCAAACATATTTAAATTTTAGTGTATATTAATAGGGTTTATATATTATTTAATACTAAAACTTCCCAAATCCTTGCAAGTATAATTTTTATATAAAGCTTTTATTATGTCTTTATATAAGAAATCCACAAATACTATGGTAGAAAACTTAATTTTGGGGATTAGAATATTTAATTTAAATTTAAATTCTTCCAAAATCCCTAAAAATTCTTCTTTAATAATTATATTTTTAAATACATTATTAAATACAACCTTATCATCTTCACAAGCCATAAGATACAAGGTATCCTCTTTAATTAAAGTAAATATATAATTTCCCTTTCCCAATTTATCTTTATAAGTTGACCAAATATAAAATTGAATAGGCATTATTCCTCTAATGTTACCTCCTTTATCATCACATACTTTTGCTATGTTCATATTGCTCCAATTCATACAAAAAACAATTAACCCTAAGCTGTGTTTACTATGCTTAACTATTTCATAGGAAAACATTATATTATCCATATTTTTAAATCTACTCTTTAATTCATTTCTTACAACTCTATTAAGACTTTCTCTTTTCATTTTAGGTAAATCCATGTATGTTATATATATCTCCTCTCCATGGACCAATATACATAATCTTTTGTTTTTTAAATTGACTTTAATATCTTGAAGTTTATTTGAAAAAATAATTCTTTTTTTACTTCTATTAAATAAATTTATGAAAAAAATTTTTTTATATATTTCTCTATAAATTATGTTTTTTCCTCCTACCTCTAAAAATGATTTTTGCCACATATTTCAATCTCCTTTCTTAAAGGAATAATCTATACAACTAAATACCACATCCTTACCTTTTATTTCATATTCAAAAGTTTCCTGTTTGTAAAAATCCCCATCAATCACATATTCAATAATAAAACAATCTGTATTTCCATCATAATAAATGCAGGATTCCTCAAAATATATTTTAAAATTACCTAAAGAACTCATATACTCTTTCACATTAGTCGTCTCACATAATATAGTTTCACATATATACTGATTTAATTCAGTGAGAAGATATTCCTTATATTTCTCTGTTATATTAATTTTAAAAGTTTGTTTATGTGTGTCTACTGCATTAGATCTGATATTCATTTCCATACTATAGCATCCAAGTGAAATAAGAATGCAAATACACCCTATAAATAGCACATATACTAATATGAATCCTCTCTTAACTTCTCTCTTTCTATGGCAAAGCATCTCCTATAAGGCTCACCTCTCTTCATCTTTATAGATACATAGAATACTTTCTCCTGTCTTTCAAGCTGAAAATTCTCTATATTCTTCAATATGTTATTTACACTAGATGAATTAACGGCCCCATAAGAAATTACAATTGCAGTGCCTTTATTTTTCTTTATATAATCATACCCTTTATTGTCATATCTTCTTAGAATTATCATATTATCTTTTATATCTACATACTTTGCATTTTTTATTTCACTTTCAATTATAATGAATGCTTCATTTACATAAAAATTCTCTCTGCTATAATTTATTTCTTCTCTATGTAACTTCATGTACTTTGATAGGGCAGTTATTGGAAGATTAATTATTATGCCTATTAATGATAGAACCATAACCATTTCTATAATTGTAAAGCCCTTTTTAATCTTTATCTTATTTTTTATAGTTTCCCTTATAGAATTCACACTCCCGAACTTTTATACTACCATATATATTCTCATAAAATTGTAAATTCACCTTTAAAACTTCTGCTCCTGATATACTTAAAACAACATAAGGCTCCTCATCAGGTACTGCATCTGAGACTAAATTAATTAGATTATTATCCTTAATACTGTGGAAATTTAAATCATTACAGCTTATATATCTTTTATTCATACTATTTAAATACATAATTTCATCATAACTGCAATTGTAAATAATATTATTTTTAATATACTCCATAATTAAAATGGAGTTATATAAATCTTTATTATATTTTTTTACTTTGAATGAATTTAACTGTATAGAGACAGCTGTCATGAACAATATTGAAAAAATTGTTATACTGCATAACACTTCAATTAAAGTAAATCCTTTTTTAATCAATATTCTATCTTTTTTAAAATACTGTTTATACTGCACTTTAATATTTGAATTCCACATAAGCTGTTCCAACGCACATGGTAAGACAATGCATCTCTCCTTTTCTATCTTTAAATTTTATACTGCAGGCATCTGCAGTGATACCCCTATTATCTATTTTTATTCTATTGTCATTACTTACTTGATTTAAAGTAAAGCCCTCTGGTAATTCCATTTTAAATATTTCTTCCAAGCCACTACTGAAAGTTATATTCCCATCTTTTACATTAAAATATATGTATCCCCCTTGTTTACCTTTATCCCTGCAATAAATCTTAGAATTATTTATAAAATTTATGATTCTATTGCCCGTTAAATCAACATCTATTCTATTTTTCATACTGCTGAAAGCTCCCATATTAATTAGAGTAAAGCTTAAAAGTATGGAAAATAAACCTATTACTAGAATCAATTCTATAAGGGTAAATCCTTTTAACTTAATCTCAAGCATTATAAATTATCTCCTTGGAATAAATTTAATCTATTTAGGGTATATTTGTTTTTCTCCCTGCTTCACTATACAGGAATTACCTTTTGCATCTATCTCTAATGTATATGTATTTTCATGACTTTTATAATTTACTGTTATAAATTGAGTATTGCTCGAATTCTCTTGAATCTGTAGATTTTCTGCAGAAGTAAGTTCCGATACATAACTTTTTACATCTTCTTCATTGAAATTTCCCTCGTTATCTCCATAACTGGCCATAGCTGCTGTATGAATCTGTTTAGCTGTATTTATTGCCTTAGTAGTCTTTACCTTGTTTTGATACGATGAAAATTTGGGAATCAAAAACCCTAAAAGAATTAAGATTATTGCCACTACAAGCATAAGTTCTATAAGTGTGAATCCTTCTCTTTTCCAGTTCTTAAATACTTTTGTTCTTCTCATGTTCCACCTCCTTTCCTTTTTAATCAAGTGATTCTTGGGTTCAAATACAGTCTGCTATAGAAGAGTATTAGCTAATTCTGGCGTTCAGACAAGAAATGCATATTATAAAGTAGTATCCATTATGCTGAAAATTGGCATAAGAGCTGCTATGACAAATATCCCTACAAATAATGATAAAAATATTATTACGACAGGTTCTATAACCTTAGTCAATCTTTTAAAACACCTATTTATATCGTTTTCAAACAATTCTTCAAGACTTGAAAATATTTCTTCCATTTCACCTGCAGCCTCACCTGTTTTAATAAGTGATAAAAATATACTGTCATTTATCTGCAATCTATTTAAAGCACTATATATACCTTCTCCCTGCTCCATACATCTTACACACTGTTCTACCCTTTCAGTCATAACTTTACTTTCTAACAATCCTCCTGTAATTCTTAAAGCTTTAACTATATTTATTCCTGACTTCATAAGTATGGACATGGAAGAACATATTTTAAAAATGATTAAGTTTATGTATATTTTTCTTAAATAAGGAATTTTCATTTTAATACTTTCTGAAACTTTTTCCACCTTATCATTTTTACTAAATTTATATAATAAAATTGCCGCTAGTATGGACACTATACATATTTTCATATAGTGGTGTCTTAAAAATTCACAACTATATATTACTGCCTTAGTTAAAATAGGCACTTCTCCTCCTGCAGACAGGATGATATCTACAAATTGGGGGATTATTTTAGTCATCAAATATATCATTACAATGATGCTTGTTATTAAAATTAACAAAGGATATGTAAGGGCATTCTTTACAGCAGCCATTATATTATATTGTTTTTCATAATAAGAGGATAATCTTTTTAATATTTCCTCCAGTCTCCCTGCTTCTTCCCCAATTTTAACAGTCTCAATCATAAATTGTGGAAATATGTTTTTAACTTTCTTCATACTTTCATGTATGCTATTGCCCTTTATAACATCTTCTTTTACAGTTTTTAAAGCCACTTTAAGCCTACTTTTATTGTATTGAGTCTCTAAAATTTCAAATGCCTTAAATAAAGGTATACCCGTATTTAGCATAAGACTTAATTGACTGCATAAAATGCTTATGTCTAATACATTAGTTCTTTTTAATAAGAATTCTCTATATTTTTTTACAAAGGCTTGCTTATATATAAAATAATTCTTTTCTTTTAAATCATATGTAAGCTTTTCAAATTCAAATTCCTCACAATAACCCCTAATTTTTTCTCCACTTTTATTAAGTGCCCAATATTTTATTATATTTTACCACCTCATTTCACTAAAAACTTATCCTTAGAAACTCTTCATAAGTAGTAACCCCTGATTTAATAAGCTCTATACAATTCTGCTTAAGTGAAACCATATTTGATTGTTTAACCTTTTCTCTAATATTAGCAATATTATTTTTTAAACATCCTTTTTCAATGTGGCCACTATGGACTATTTCATAGGCCACTGTCCTTCCCTTATATCCCGTATAATTGCATTTTATGCATCCTTCTCCCCTATACAGTACATCTGTAGAAAGCAAATTTAATTCTTTAACTTCTCTAGATGAAGGCACATATTTAGTCTTACAATAGGGACATATTTTTCTAACTAATCTCTGAGATATTATTCCTATTAATGCGTCTTCAATGAAATACTCCGCTATACCCATATCCTTAAGCCTTACTATGGATTCCAAGGCATCATTTGTATGAAGTGTACTTATAACTAGATGACCTGTTACTGCTGCTCTTATGGCTATATGTGCTGTTTCTTCATCCCTTATCTCTCCAAGCATTATTACATCTGGATCCTGTCTTAATATGCTTCTAAGCCCTTTGGCAAAATCCAGCCCTATTTTACTATTTACATTTACCTGATTTATATTTTCCACAGTATATTCCACAGGATCCTCTATGCTTACTATATTCTTTTCATATTTATCCATAGTATTTAAAATAGAATACAGAGTTGTAGATTTACCAGAACCAGTGGGACCTACTGCTAAAATGAGTCCATGACCTTTAGAAATCATATTTCTTATTTTTTTTTCATCTTGTTTTAAAAAGCCCAGAGTATTTAAGTGTTTTATACCTTCATCTTTGTATAAAATTCTTATAACTATTTTTTCCCCATATATAGTGGGAAGTGTAGAAACTCTCAAATCATAGTTTAGTTTTTGTTTAACATATTTTATTTTGCCATCTTGAGGCATTCTTTTTTCTGCTATATTCATATCTGCCATTATTTTTATTCTGGTGCATAAAAGTGGATATACATTTAGAGGAATTTTAATATACTCCCCTATTATTCCATCTATCCTCATCCTTATAGTTACACTGCTCTGAAAGGGCTCTATATGCAGGTCGCTGGCTCTTTCGTCTATTGCTTTATCTATTATATAATTAATGGCCTTTACCACTGGAGAATTTTGAAATTTATTTCCGTAAGATGTGAAGTTCATTGTCAATTCTGAAATGTCTTTATGAAATTTTATGTCTTTTAAGGCAAGATCTAAGTTTTGTCTGCAATAATAAGTATTTATTAACTGGTATATTTTCTTTTGATTTGATTTGAAAAATAATAATTCACTGCCCAATATAAATTTTAGCTCTTCTATTAATGGAAAATTTAATTTTTTACCTATGACTATCATAAATTTTTCATTAACCTTTTTTAAAGCTATCAAGCAATTATCCCTAGCTATTTCTTCTGGTATCTTTTTAACTATTTCTGTGTCTAAAACAACATCTTCAATATCTATATATTTTAATTCCACAGAAAACATTATACCTCTCACTTTCTATTAATTTATATACCTGAAATTATATCCATCATATAATTTTTTAAACATTTATTTTAAAATTAAAATAATAAAAAGTACAGTAAATAAATTTTCACAGTACTTTTTATTATTAATTAAATCTTATTTTACTTCTATCTCCATAAATATTATAATTTCCTTCATGATCCGATATAATATTTATGGATTTTTCATGTATATCATACATAAATATCTCTCCGCTGCTTTCCTCACTTTCAAACCCTACAAAATACACATTACCATTTTCATCTCTAGACATTTCTGAAGAAATTTTGATATTTTCAGGAAAATCATATGTAATCCTTTTTAATTCATAGTTATCAGCCGTAAATTTATATACTGCTGTACCCTTTTCTCCCACATTTGCAAAGAAAAATATGGTTTTATTTTCTTCTTCTGACAGAGATTTATATATTTCTCCAAAGTCATCACTTAAAAGTTTGAATTTCTTATTTTTATCTTCATAATAATATAAATATAAACTCTCTCCCATTCTTGAAAGAAATAATAAATTATTTCCCAAAGAAGTAAAATAGATACAATACCCTTTAGTATCTTCTAAATAAACTTGTTCCTTAGAGGTATTTAAATCATATATATATATCTTATCAGAATTTTTTTTATTTTCCATACTACCATAATATATTATTCTATGATCATCAAGCCATCTATATAGATTACCTGAAACTAATACATTAGAGTTAAGTTTTACATATTTTTTACCTTTTAAATCATATATCTTCATTCCCTGTGCACTAGCTGGTGAATCATTTTTAAAGGTCCTATAGGCGATTTTATCTCCAGAAGAATTTAATTTTATATCCACAGCAGAAAAAAAATCTTTAATTTTAGTTTTAACTCCCTTATCTATTACTATTATTTCATTACCAGCCGATTGCCCCACAGCATCCTTATCAACTAAATATATATAGAGAGATTTTTCTTTGTCATATAATACTTGCGCTGCATCATCAGTTGTTCCATTTTCATACAAGTTATAATTATCAACATTATATACCTTTTTTTCATTTTCATTACTTTCAGTTACAATAGTACTAGAATAATTAGGTATTTTTACTTTTTCAGTTTCATCTTCTCTTTTATTAACACATCCAGTCAAAGTAACATTCACAATAAATAGCACCATAAAAAGTATAACTTTTTTAAAATATTGCATTAAATATCATATTCCCCTTTAAAAGAAATTGCTGCAGGACCTGTCATAAACACGCTATTATCATCTTTTATTTCTACTAACAGTATTCCTCCTGGCACTGAAACTTTAACTTCTTTTCCTGTAAGGCCAATTTTATTGGCAGCCACAACACAGGCACAACTTCCCGTGCCACAGGCCAAAGTAGGTCCTGCACCTCTCTCCCAGGTTTTCACTTTTACTTCTTTTTCATTTACAATTTCACAAAAGTTAACATTAGTTCCCTGGGTAAACACAGGATATTTTTCAATGTACTCCCCCTCGGCCACATCGTAATCTTCAAGCTTACCAAATATAACTGTATGAGGAACTCCCATAAATAAAGTAGTTATAATATAATTTTTATTTTTAATTTTTACTTCTTTTTCTATAACTTCTTCTTTAAACTCAACGGGTACTTTTCTCGGAGCAAAAGAGGGCATTCCCATATCAATGGTAATTTCTTCTGCTTTTCCATTTTTTATGGTTACAACGGCCTCCTTTATTCCATCTCCTGTTTCAATTTTTAAAATCTTATCCTTTACTAGATTCTCTTCCCATATATATTTTGCAAAACATCTTATTCCATTTCCGCACATGGATGCGTAGGATCCATCTGAATTTATTATTACCATTTTAATAGATGCAATATCACTATTTCTCACTATTAATACTCCATCTGCTCCTATACCAAAATGTCTATTACAAAGTCTTAAGGCAAGTTCTTCTTCTTTTCCTAAAAATCTATTTTCTCTATCATCAATAACTATAAAGTCATTTCCTGTTCCATGCATTTTAGTAAATTTCATTTTTATGTTTCGCCCTCCTATAAAAATACACTAAATATTTCAAATTAAGTTTACTACTGTATTACCCTTTTATCAACAATAATTTTGTAACTTTATTTTAAAAATTTAAAATGATATAATCTATTAAATATACAACTATACGGGAGGATGAACCTTATGGCCTTAGATGGTATTTTTATACACAGCATTTTGCAAGAATTAAAATCAAAGTTATTGGGAGGAAAGGTTGAAAAAGTAAATCAACCAGAAAAAGATGAAATAATATTGACTATTAGAAATGAAAAAACACCCTATAAATTATTAATAAGTTCTAGTTCAATATATCCTAAAATACATATTACGGATAAAAATAAAAAAAATCCCCTGCAGCCTCCTATGTTCTGTATGATTTTAAGAAAATATTTGAATTCATCAAAATTAATTAATATATCCCAATTGGATACAGATAGGGTAATATTTTTAGACTTTCAAAGCTTAAATGAATTAGGTTTTGACAACATATATACCCTAGTCATAGAAATAATGGGAAAACACAGCAATATAACTTTAATTCGTAAAAAAGACACTATAATTATGGATAGTATAAAACATATAACACCAGAAATTAATTCTATCAGATCCTTATTTCCTGGAATTAAATATATTTTTCCGCCTATTTCCAATAAATTAAATCCTTTTTGTTATAAGAGAGAAGAATTCAAACATGTACTGCAAAAAATGAAATTCTTAGATACTAAATCTTTTTCTAAAATATTTACAGGTGTAAGTACTTCTTTTTCAAAAGAACTATATTACATGCTATCTGAATTAAAGTTATCTGAACTGGATATTTTTAAAGAATCAACTATAACTGTCTTACATGGTTTCTGCAGCAAAATTTTTTCTGAGTTTAAAAATAACGAGTTTTATTTTGCCTATTACACTAAAGATGGAAAAATGAAAGACTTCTACTGCAGCAAATTGACTTATTTAAAAGATTGCATGGAAGTACATTATTCTACTCCTTCCAAACTTATAGATGATTTTTACTATGAAAAGGATAAAGCAGACAGATTGAACAGCAAAAGTTCTGATATGCAGAAACTAATAAATATAAACTTAGAACGATGTAATAAAAAAGTTAAAATTTTAATGGAGAATTTAAAGGATTGTAAAAATAAGGATACATATAGAATACAAGGAGAGCTACTTACTTCAAATATTTACAATATACATAAAGGAGATTCCAAAGTAAAAGTTCAAAATTATTATAGTAATATATTAGAATATATAACCATAAAATTAGATATAAACAAGACACCTTCTGAAAATATTCAAAGCTATTTCAAAAAATATAATAAACTAAAGAAAACAGAAAAAGCAGCTGAAGAACAATTAAAAATAGCTAAAGAAGAAATTGAATACTTAAATTCTGTATTTATAAATATAAAAAATTCTGACAGCTATGAGCATATTGAAGAAATAAAAAGAGAACTTATGGAAACAGGATATATTAAATTTAAAAAATCAACAAATAAGAAAAAAATTAAAGCTTCCAAACCTGCAAAATTTATATCAAGTGACGGTATAGAAATATACGTAGGTAAAAACAACCTGCAAAATGACTACCTTACTTTAAAATTTGCAGACAAAAGAGACTTATGGTTTCATACAAAAAATACTGCAGGTTCCCATGTAATAGTAAAAAATTTTGGTAAAGTTCCAGACAAAACTCTGGAAGAAGCTGCTAGTCTTGCTGCCTATTACAGCAAAGCCCGAAATTCTTCAAAAGTAGCTGTAGATTATACGGAGGTTAGAAATATGCATAAGCCAAATGGAGCTAAACCTGGAATGGTAATATACTACTCCAATAAAACTATATACATAACCCCTGAGAAACCTTCTATTGAGCAAATAGACTAAATTCAAAAATTCATGAAAAACTTGCAATCACCTATAAACTATCTTATAATTAATTAGAAATTTAATATCCTTTAAAATGATCCCGTGAGGTCACTAAGGCAATTAAAATAGATACTTCTATGCCCTCTCGTTTGGAGAAGGGCTTTTTTATTTAATTAATACAATATAAGGAGGTGAAACCATTGAAATTAAAAGCACTTATACTTGATGAAAAAGCCATGAATAGAACTCTAACCAGAATATCCCATGAAATAATAGAAAAAAACAAGGGTGCAGAAGATATAGTACTTGTGGGTATAAAAAGGAGAGGATATCCTCTTGCAAAAAGAATATCAGAAAACATTTATAAAATTGAAAAACTTAAGTTAAGGGTGGAAAGTGTAGATATAAGTCTTTACAGAGACGATTTAAGCAGATTATCTGATCAACCTGCCATAAAAAAATCACATCCAATAGATGTAGAAGATAAAAAAATAATATTAGTAGATGATGTAATTTATACTGGTAGAACCGCAAGAGCTGCAATAGATGCAATCATACATTCTGGAAGGCCAAAATTAATACAGCTGGCTGTATTAATAGATAGAGGTCATAGAGAACTTCCTATAAGAGCCGATTATGTGGGTAAAAATATTCCTACATCTCGAGACGAAATAGTATCTGTAGAAATTTCAGAAATAGATAAATGTAATTCCGTAAAAATATATGAAGTCTAAAGTTTTTAAAATAATGGAGAGTGTTTGTAAATGAAAAATTATGTAGACGTAGAAGAAAAACTACCTTTAAAGATTACCCTGCCGCTGAGTTTTCAACATTTGTTCGCCATGGTAGGTGCTACTATACTTGTACCAATACTTACTGGCATGAGTCCATCCATTGCTTTATTCTGTAGTGGTGTAGGAACTCTTTTGTATATACTCTGTACCAAGGCCAAACTTCCTGCATATATAGGTTCTTCCTTTGCCTTTATAACTCCAATACTTATAGCTTCAAAAAACTATGGACCGGAAGCCATGCTTTCTGGTGTAATAGCTTCTGGATTGGTTTACGTGATTGTAGCAATTATAATAAAACTTTGTGGGGTAAATTGGCTAAATAGAGCTCTTCCCCCTGTGGTTGTGGGTTCCATAGTTATAGTTATAGGCTTAGGTCTTGCAGGTACAGCTATAAATTGGGCTGGGCTTAATCCTTCTTTTGTAAACGATCAAATGCAAAATGTTCCAAGGTGGGCCTGGATAACAGTTTCAGTAGTTACACTAGCTGTAGGAGTAATTGGAAGTATGTATTTTAGGGGTTTTCTTGCTGTAATACCTATACTTGTAGCTATGATAGTAGGTTATATACTCTCACTGACTTTAGGTATTATACCTAAACAAGCTATAAATTCTATACTATCCAGTAGTTTCTTTAAAGTACCTGCTTTTATGTTTCCCAAGTTTAATATAAATGCCATGCTGCTTATGGCTCCCATTGCCTTCGTTACTCTGGCAGAACATATAGGACATGTCTATGTGACCAACAATGTAGTTGGCAGAGACTTTACAAAGGATCCAGGTCTTCACAGATCTATATTGGGAGACGGTGTAGCCACAATGTTTGCAGGTTTTACAGGAGGACCTCCAAACACAACTTATGGAGAAAACATAGGTGTTATGGCTATAACTAAAGTATACAGCGTATGGGTTATAGGGGGTGCTGCAGTAATAGCTGTAGTTTTATCCTTCATAGGACCTGTAGCCACTCTTATTGAGAATATGCCCATGCCTGTAATAGGCGGGGTAAGTATACTGCTCTTTGGTATAATAGCATCTTCTGGTTTTAGAATATTTGTAGAAGATAAAATAGATTTTAGTAAAAATAGAAATCTTATACTTGCTTCTGTAATAATAGTAATAGGCATAGGAGGAGCTTCTTTAGATTTTACCTTGGGAGGTTCTCCAGTACAAATATCTGGGGTTGCACTTTCAACTATTATAGGAATAATATTAAATTTAATACTACCACAGCAAAGTGCTGCTGAATTAAAAAATTCAAACTAAAAATTAAAAGATGAAGTGTGTGGATTTAAATATTTACACACTTCATCTTTCATTAGATAAAATATCTATTATTCTCTTAAAATACTCCGGCACTTCCACCTGAAACTCCATGTATGTACCTGTACCTGGGTGTATAAACCCTAACTTTTGGGCGTGAAGCAGCTGGCCTTTTAAATTAAACTTCTGTTTTTTATACCCATACACCGGATCCCCCACAACAGGATGTCCTAAATAGCACATATGTACTCTTATTTGATGGGTTCTTCCTGTTTCAAGTATACATTTAACCAGAGTGTACTCTTTAAATCTTTTAATTACCTCATAATGGGTGACAGCTCTTTTACCACCTTCTACCACTGCCATTTTTATTTTATCTTTTTTATGTCTTCCAATAGGTTTATCCAAGCTTCCTTTTTCTTCTTTTATAATTCCTTCAACTAAGGCTATGTACTCTCTGGTCATAGAATGATCCTTTAACTGTTCTGATAATTTATTGTGAGACATATCATTCTTGGCAATAACAAGTATTCCAGAAGTATCCTTGTCTATCCTATGTACTATACCTGGTCTTGCAATTCCATTTATACCTGACAAATCCTCTCTGCAGTGATTTAAAAGTGCATTTACTAAAGTACCTGTATATACTCCTGAAGCTGGATGCACTATCATTCCCTGAGGCTTATTTACCACAATTACATCACTATCTTCATATAGTATATCAAGTTTTATATCCTCCCCTTTTATATTAAGTTCCACAGCATCTGGCAAAGAAACCTTAATGTTGTCTCCTGTTTTAGTTTTATAATTGGATTTTTTCATCCTATGATTTACTTCCACCAAATTATCTTCTATTAAATTTTGAATATAGGATCTGGATTTATCCTGAATATGTTTGCAAATAAATAAATCCAATCTTAAATTTTCTTCATCATCATTTACTAAAAAATTTCTAATTTTCATATTTTTCTTCCTTTAACAAATAAAATGCCAATACTATAGTACCTGTTACCACTAGGATATCAGCTATATTAAATATAGGGAAATAGTAAATATCTCCAATATGAAATGCTATAAAATCAACTACATATTTATATAGTATTCTATCTATCAAATTACCCAAAGCTCCACTTATTATAAGTGACAGACTTATTTTAATTATTTTTGATTGAGGCTTGAATTTAAAAATATAATATATCATGCCTATGATTACAACTATTGTTATTGCAGCAAGCAAATATAATTTATTTTGTAAAATTCCAAAGGCAGCCCCTTTATTCTTTATATAAAGGAATGATACTAAATTGCTCACTACATCCATATGAGAATTTTCGGATAAATTTTGTATGATCCACACTTTGGTAAGTCTATCTGCCGCAATCCCTAGTAGTATTATAAATATCTCCATTAAATGCCTCCAGTCTTGTTTATTTTATCCAAACGCGGCAATGCAGTCACCTAATACTCCCTTTTTATTCAAAGGAAGCTTCTATGCACTTGGATAAGCTCTCCCTAAAGGATAACGTATTCTTAAAGTGCTAAAGACACTAAGAATTCTGTTAATAAGGTTCAGATGAAGAAAAAGCATTCCTCATAAGTAAACTCCATTTGAACCTCTGAATCACTTAATACGCATTATAAGTTTTTAATTACACTTTTTAATATTTCTGTAGAATTTTTTATAGCTATAGGTGCAAATTTTTCATATTCTATGCTGGCACCATTATTTGCATTATCTGATATAGATCTTATTATAACAAAAGGCACATTGTTTAAATAAGCTACCTGGGCAATACTTCCGCCCTCCATTTCACAAGCAAGAGCATTGAATTCCTTGTATAAATATTTTACTTTTTCTGCACTTGAAACAAATTCATCTCCTGTAACTATTCTTCCCACAAAACTATTTTTATTTTCCATCTTGGAACAAGCATCTTTAACTTTTTCTATAAGCTTTTTATCACATTTAAAATCATATGTATCTACTCTGGGGATTTGTCCTATTTCATATCCAAAGGCTACAGCATTAACATCGTGCTGTACCAAATTATCTGCTATAACTATATCTCCAGGATATATATCATCTGCTACTCCCCCGGCAATACCCACATTTATTATTATATCCACTTTAAAATCATCTATAAGTATCTGAGTACATATTGCTGCATTTACTTTTCCTATACCACTTCTTACTACTATTATGTCTTTATCATATAACCTTCCTGAATTAAACTTCATATTAGCTTTTAATCGAGTTTTATGAACTTTTAATTCAGACAATATTATCTCTAGTTCTTCATCCATAGCTCCAATAATTCCAATAATCATAATAAATACACTCACCTCTCTCAATCTTACTAAAAGCATATATAACTTACTCTGAATTGTCAACTTTTACATATACGGAAACCTTGGAAATAAAAAAGTCACTCTAATTTCAGAGTGGCCTTTTTTTATCCTCTTACAAAGAAATTTTTAATTTCTTCCAACTCATCTTCCTCTGTAAAAATTTCATCTTTAATGTCACCTATTTCTTTGGTATCATACTTATCCACATATACATCATCTTTATCTATAGGCTCTACATATTCTTCCTTATTTAAATTATTTTCTCTTAAGGATGGAGAAAATTCAATACCCTTTGGTTCTACTTTTTCTATACTTTTTACCTGAACATCCTCTTCAGGAATCTCATCTACCTCATAGCCTATATCATAGTTCTTTACAAAATCTTTTTCCATATCATCAAACATTTCCAATTGAGTTTTAACGAAACTTCTAAACTTTGTTCTAAATTTACTAAATTCCTGCTTTACCCTCTCAAATTCATCATTAATTTGAATTACATCACTATGAGCTTTATCTATTATCTTCTGGGCAGTATCATTGGCATTTTTCAATATACACTCACTTTCCTTTTTTGCATTCTCCTTAACCTGTTCAGAGGTATTTTGAGCTAACAGGAGAGTTCCTTTTATGGTATTTTCCATTTTGTTATAATGATTTACCTTATCTTCCATAAGCTGAAGCTTTTCTTTTAAGAGAGAATTTTCTTTACACATAGCTTCATAAGACTCTGCTATTTTATCCAAAAATTCATCTACTTCGTCTATATTATATCCTCTAAGACTTTTTTTAAATTCTTTATTTGTTATTTCTCCAGCAGTTATCAACATACTAAGCACCTCAAATCAATTAAATTTTTTTATGTGAAGTTTACATCCTCCTCTTTTAGTATAACCCAACTTTTTTACAACCTTAAACTTTCCATATCCTCTCACAGTTATAACACACCCAGAATCGTTTATAGTTTTATCTTTTTTAGTCACAGGCAAATAATCTAAAAGTACCTTTCCTTGTTTCATAAGTTCTTCTGATTTACTTCTAGATATTCTACACATGGAACTGAGTAAACAATCAATTCTAAGTGATGAAGTATTTATATCAAAAGTTTTAAAATTATAGTCAGGAATTTCAGTTATATTAGTATCCAAAAAAGTTATATTACATTCACATTTTCCTATACTGCTTAAATTCATATATACATAATCACTTATATCTTCATGAACAGCTGCATAACATTCATTATTTTCTTTTACTATCAAATCCCCAAATTTTCCTCTTTTAATTCCTAGTGCCATAAGTGCCCCTAAATAATCTTTATGTTGAAGGCTGACAAACTTGGAGCTGCATTTTATTTTCATAAGCCTTACAGGATAATCTAATACCTCACTTTGTGAAAATACTAAAATCTTTCTTTCTGCATTTTCAAATATGCCATGGCTATACACATTTATCCCGACTTGCCCTTTAAAATCCTCTAAGGTCTTCCAGAGATTTGGGGGATAAAACTCCGACGTAAATATATTTTTATGAATTTTATTTGCTAAAATTATTTTATCGTATATAGATAGTATTTCACTTTCATTATGAAAGTGAAATTTACTTAAAAAAGTATTTTTGTCCATAATTCTCCTTTGAAATTTCTGCAAGTTGTCACACAAACATTCCAATTATTGCAAATACAATTCCCCTTATTATATCTATCATAAAAAAAGCTATTATAGGTGAAAAATCTATCATAAGCCCAGGCATAATTCTTTCTTGAAGCATTCTACCAGGCCTCATAAGAGGTTCTGTAAACACATGCAAAAGTTCTACAAAAGCATTACCTCTTCCTGGCATAATCCATGATAAAATTACATCCAATATAATAGCAGCCTCGAGAAATCTAAATAAAAGAGATATTGCAACGGCTAAAGTACTGCTTATCATTTTTGCCTCCAATTATTTTATTTATACTATTATTTCCAGCCAAATATTTTTTTTGCAGATAACTCATTTTTTAAATCACTGCTAACTTCTACACTAGATGGGGAAAGTATATATACTCCCTTTTCTATTTCCTCCAGATCTCCACCCAATGCATAACTTGCTCCACCCATAAAATCTAACAATCTCTGGGCTATTCTGGTTTCTAATCCTGTAGTATTTATAACTATAATCTTTCTATTTTTAAGTTCATCACATATATCCGCTGCTTCTTCATAGGTAGTTGGCTTAACTATCCTAACTTTAGCTGATATTGTAGTATGTATGCTTACAACTTTATTTTGTCTTTTAGAATTCATAATACTCTCTACATCTGTAAAATCATTTTTTGTATTTTTCCCCTCTTCAACTTCTTCTATATCCTCTTCTAAATCATCTTCTAACCCTAAAAATCCCATCATTTTGTTTATCATCTTGCCAGCCATAAAAAATACCTCCTATTTATTATTATAATTTCTCTTTCCAAATATACCTTCCCCAATTCTTACCAAAGTAGAGCCTTCCTCAACAGCCACACCATAATCATGAGTCATACCCATGGATAGTATATCCATACTGATGTTTGTAAACTTCTTATTTTTTAAATCTTGAAAAATATATTTCATTTTTCGAAAATAGTTTCTACAACTTTTTTCATCTCCTATTGGAATTACAGACATAAGACCTTTAACTTTAACATTAGTACATAACTCACAGGCTTCTATTAATTCTTCTAAATTTTCTAAATATATGCCTGTCTTATTTTCTTCACATCCTATATTTATTTGAATAAGCACATTTGCAGTCAAATTTTTAGCTTTATAGTGTTTTTCTAATTCCTGAAGGAGTTTTACACCATCTAGAGAATGAATAAGTTCTACCTTTCCTACTATATATTTTACTTTATTTCTTTGAAGATGTCCTATAAAATGCCATCTTATATCTTCAGGTAAGTTAGGTTCTTTACTTACAAATTCCTGAACTTTATTTTCTCCAAAGTCTCTAATACCTAAATCGTAGACTTTCTGTATATCTTTAATAGATTTTGTTTTTGAGACTGCTACTAAAATAACATTACTTTCCCTTAAATCTTCTTCAATCTTATCTAAATTTTCCTTAATTGACAATAATACCGTCTCCTTATATCCTTAAACACAACTTAATAAACACTACAAAAATACCTTATAGATTATTTATTCTTCATAGATATTAAAATTCCTTCAAAAATTATTTTTTTTATTAATTTCTAATAAATTTACATAAAGCAGAAAGTATAAAAATATTTAATTTTCCTTCTCCATAAAATGTACTTTATATTCTCCATTATAAGCAGGTATTTGTATATTATCAGACTTTTCCACATTCACCTTTATTTTTCTAATCATCATTGTCTTTAAATAATTTTCATTTGACATCATATAATTATAGAGTACGTCTTTATTTCCTATGGCATCAATTAAAAAAGGAGCTGCAATCTTCACTCCATTCACTCTTAAAAAAGGTCCGCTGCAATATACTTCAGAACTATCTACTATTCTATGCCCATTTATAGAAATTGCTTCTGCATCTGCATTTTTTAAATCATTTATTACCTGTATAATATCAGTATTATGAACAATTCTCATCTGATATTCAAATACATCCAATCCATCTTCCATGGTAGCATCATCTAAATATATGCTTATTCCCTGACCTTCCACAGCTACCTTTCCAAGTAATATATTAGCTTTATCTATCTCTTCATTTATAGTGCTTATAACCTGAGCTTCATTTTCCTCATTATTCATATATTTTTTTAGTTTATCATAGCTGTCATTATACTGACCTGTTAATGATAATATTTCACTATAAAGCTGATTTTTATAACTATATGCATCTTGATACTGTTTTGCACTTAAAAATACTGTTTTTTTAGTATTTCCCTTGTAAATACTTATATTCATAGATATAAGTATACCTATAATTACAGAAGCTATAAAAACAAAAATATTGGCTTCAGTGGCCTTCATTTACTTCACCTCATTGACGTAATTTGGTTTTTTCTATTAACAGCCTTCGTATAATAGCAAAATTATCAAATATTCTTCCTCCAAAAACTATAACTGCCGCTAAATATATGGGCACCCCAAGCTTGTCTCCCAAATAAGCAAGTGCTGCTGCCAGTACTGCATTTCCAAAAAAGCCAGATATGAAAATATCCAATCGGAAATGCTTAGACAGATTAGCCCTTATGGCACCAAACACAGAATCTAAACAAGCTAGAATTGCCACAGACATATAAGGGGAAAATTTATCTGGAATATTCACATTCCAGACTATTCCTATAATTATTCCTAGTATAAGACCAATAAAACCTATCATTTTCACCACACCCTATTATTCTTTTACAGGTTTTGCATACTCAAATTTATATGTGCCACTATATTTTTCTATATTTATGCTGTCTGATTTTTCAAATTTAACCTCACATATGGTTTTCAGATCTGTAAACACTTCAGGAAATCCCATGGCACTGTAAAGTAAATTTTTATCTCCTATAGCCTTTATTACTATTCTACTTGAAGGTGATATTTTTTCATCATTTATAAGTATATAATTGCCTGCAGTTCTTATGCCTGTCCTCAAAACAATCCTTATATCATTTATAGATATAGCCTCTGCCCCTGCAAACCTAAGTTCATTTACCAAATAAGCTAAATCCTTATCAGTTATATGATTACCAATATTATTATTGGTAAAGAGCTTACTATCTGGAGTCAAGTATATTATTACACCAGGACCTTTTACATCTACTTCTCCTGTAAGCATTCTACTATCCTCCAAATCTTTCAGAAGACTTTTTGTAGAGTCACTTTTATTGGCCATAGCATCTTCATAGTCTTTTATTTTATTTTGAAGCTCACTTACTTTTGCCTCCAATGCACTCTTTTCTTTTTTATACTGCTCTATCTCTACCGTGATATCTGTACCATTTTCTCTACTTAAATTAAAGGCATTTTCTTGTTTCATAAGTACTTTAAACTGGTAAGCAAGCATAAATCCAAGTATACCACATACTAAAGCCATACTAATTTGAGAGGTTAACTTACGCATTTTATTTTTTTCCTCCTAGTTTTCAGTAAAAAATACAGGATTGGTATTAAATCTTACATCTATGTATCCTTTAGCACTGACTAAATTTGCATCTAATAATACATTTACCGCCCTATTTATTTTTTTATCTATATCATCTACAGTTCCTAACTTTACACATATATTATTAAAATAGACCTTAATATCTATTGGATTACTCACATCTAAATCAGTTACTCTAAAAGACAAGTCATTGTTTTCAACCATATTTCCAAAAGCAGTTATAGCTTTAATTTTCCTATCATCCTTATTTTCTGTAGTTTTACCTATATCTTTGTTACTATAATTTATACCTTCTAATTTTACTAACTGCATATTATTTATGTTATCTCTTTCCTCAAGCAAAATACCTGTTTTATCTATAACAAAATATGTATTACTGTTTTGGCAATAAAATATAGAAGACCTTTCTTTAACATTTATATTTATAGTATCAGGAAGAACTCTAGTTATTGTAGTCTCCTTTATATAAGGGTTAGTCAATATATTGTTCTTTATACTTCTTAGATTAATATAAAATATATTATTTCCCGTATACATTTTGGAATTACGAATAATTTCACTACTTGAAATACTTTTATTACCATATACTTTAATATGGTGTATATTAAAATAAGGCAATTTTAAACATAGTATAAGAAATACCGCTATGAGGAAAACCATACCCATACATGTCTTTTTTAACCTTTTTTTTCTCCTTCTTTTAAGAATCAATTGATTGTCTGTTTTTTTGAAAAGCTTGCCCATATTATATCAACTCACTTTAGCATCACAAATGAAATAATAAACTTAAAATACATATACATATTAACATTTAATAAAATTAATTTCATTAAAAATATCCATTAAATTTTTATATATTTTTTATTACAAAAATATTAATTATATAGATTATAGCATTACAGATTTTGTAATGCCATAATCTAACCATATTTGCTTTGCCTTGATATATTTAAAAGTATTCCCATGGCTATCATATTTATTACAAGTGAGGAACCACCATAACTTATAAAAGGTAATGGAACTCCTGTTACCGGCATAGCCCCTGTTACAACTGCTATATTTATTATAGCCTGCACTGCAATAACTGAAGTTATTCCAGTAGCTACTAAAGTGCCATAAGTATCTTTAGCCTTTATTGCAATTACAATACCTCTCCATACAAGTACCACAAATAAAACTACCACAACTGTACATCCTATAAGTCCAAGTTCCTCTCCAATTATAGAAAATATAAAATCCGTATGAGGTTCCGGTATGTAGTAACATTTTTGCCTTGATTTCCCAAGCCCCATCCCCCATATTCCCCCAGAGCCTAATGCCAAAAGAGATTGTATTAATTGATATCCACTTCCTTTAGGATCTGCCCAGGGGTTTAAAAAGCTTGTAAATCTAGCCATTCTATAAGGTTCAAATATTATACCAGCTATTCCTCCAAGTCCTACCACTCCCACAACTCCAAGCATGTGGATAATTTTGGCCCCAGAAACATATAAAATTATAAGGGTAACTATCATTATTACAGCTGCTATACTAAGATTTTTTTCTGCAAATACAAGTCCTGCATAAAATCCTGATACTAAAAGATAGGGAATTACTCCATAGAGTAGTGTTTCTATTTTCCTTCCACCTTTAACTTCTATGCTTCTTGCCATATATAAAACCACAATATATTTAGCTAATTCTGAAGGTTGAAATCCAACAGTTCCCACTCTTATCCACCTTTGAGCACCATTAGTAGATTCAAAAGCAAATACAATAAGCAAAAATACCACACATATTATCATAAGTATCTTTGTGTATTTTCTTATTTTTTTATAATTCACTTTAATTGTACAAAACATAAAAAATGTTCCTATAAGTGCCCATAAGCCTTGTTTCTTTAAAAAATACATACTGTCTTGTGTGCTTTTGTCAAAAAATGCTTTGTAAGAACTTGCACTATAAACCATTACTACTCCAATAGCCGTTAATAACATTATAGTTGTAAATAATGGAAAATCTATAGAACTCATTTTAGCATCTGATTTATCAATTTTCATAAAAATCCTCCTAGATTATTACTTTACAAGGCCCACAGAAATATGTAAAATCCCTACATTTTATCTAAAATTTATAAGGACAAAAATCCTACAAGACATAATATTACTGTGACTATACAAAATACAGAAACTACCCTGGTTTCGTGCCAGCCTGAAAGTTCAAAATGATGATGTATAGGAGCCATTTTAAATATTCTTTTGCCTGTAAGTTTAAAGGAAAGCACCTGAAATATAACAGATAATGCCTCTAATACATATATTCCTCCAATTATTATAACCAATAATGGAAGTTTTAATATCATAGCTACTGCACCTATGGCACCTCCAAGTGCCAGTGAACCCGTATCTCCCATAAAGATTTGAGCCGGAAAAGCATTATACTTCAAAAATCCCAAAAGTGCACCAGCTAAGATTGCACAGAAAACAGCTAAGGTAATATGTCCCATAGCAAAACTTACCAATGCCAAAAAAGTCATTACCAAGAGTGTAACAGATGTGGCCAATCCATCAAGTCCATCTGTTAAATTTACTGCATTTGTAGTAGCTGCAAAATACACTATTATAAAAGGAATATAAAATACTCCCAGATCCCAGGTATCCCTTTTAAAAGGAATTATTATAGAAGTCCCTATATATGGATTATTAGCAGAATAATAAGCAAATATTCCAGATATGGCCAACAACAATATCATTTTTTGATAGGCCCTAAGTCCTAAATTTTTTCTTCTTACTATTTTTAAAGTATCATCAATGGCTCCAATTATTCCAAAGCCTATAAAAGCATATAAAGCTATCATAGCCTCATCAGAGGGCTTTTTTACTATTACTGCCATAGTTATAAAAGTTGCCAATATAAATATTATTCCACCCATAGTTGGAGTGCCTGCTTTTTTAAGATGAGTTTTTGGACCATCTTCCCTTATACTCTGTCCAAATTTAAACTTATGTAAAAGTGGAATTAAAATGGGTCCTTCTAACATAGCTATAAAAAATGCTATTAATACAGAATAGATAAGTTTATACATATAAATACCCTAAATAAAAAGGGTCTTCACCTCCTAATAACTGCTGCTTTTCTTTAGTGTTTCTATTATAATTTCCAATTTCATAAACCTAGAAGCCTTTACAAGTATGGTATCCCCTCTTTCAATATATTTTAAAATAAAATCTTTTAAATCTTCATATTTATCAAAACCCATAAAATTTCCTTTTTTATTAGTTGATTTAAACCCTCTTTCAAAATCCTTTTTATATTCTCCAATGCCTATTAAGAGGTCTATATCCTTTTCTCCTGCGTACATTCCAACTTCCTGATGCATCTTATATGCTTCTTCCCCTAATTCCCCCATAGTACCAAGTACAGCTATTTTTCTATTTGATTTAAACTCCTTCAAAACATCAATAGCTGCTTTCATAGATTCAGGATTTGCGTTATAGCAATCATTTATTATGGTAAATTCTTTTTTCCTGATTATTTCCATTCTCATGGAAGTAAGCTTTATATTTTTAACACCTTCTCTTATTTCATCATAACTCATATTTAAAAGTCTTCCACAAGAAATAGCTAAAAGAGAATTTACTATATTATACTTTCCCGGCATATTTATTAAAAATCTTTCTTCTGTTTTAACATTATTTTTACACACCTTAAATTCAATACAATCCTCCTCTACTACTATGTCATAAGCTGAAACATCCGAATTTTCTCCCAATCCTACTCTATTTAAAGTAAAATTTTTTTCCTCTAAAGTACTTAACAAATCATTGTCTGAGTTTATAATTAATGTATTCTCCTTAGAAAAAAAATCTGTTATTTCAAGCTTGGCATTTAATATATTTTTTCTACTTCCCAAATTTCCTATATGTGCTCTTAAAACATTGGTTATTACTGCTATATCAGGTCGTGCAGCCTTAACCATATTATGTATTTCACCTCTCTGGTTCATCCCCATTTCAAGTACTGCCACCTCATAACTATTATCTAATTTAAATAACATATGAGGTAACCCTATCTGATTGTTAAAATTTCCTTCTGTTTTAAATACCTTAAATTTAACACCAAGCACAGCTGCAATTATATCCTTGGTAGTAGTTTTTCCCACAGAGCCTGTAACACCTATTATTTTCACATCAAGCTTGCTTCTATAGAATTCCGCCAGTTCAAGTAGTGCTGTATTTCCATTTTGAACCTTAATTATAGTAGTAAATTCACTTATTTTCTCACTTTCAAATTTAACCTCATCTACAATACAAATAGATGCCCCTTTTTTACTTGCACTCTCTACATATTCATTCCCATTAAATTTTTCTCCTTTTAAGGCAATAAATATATCTCCCTTTTGTAATTTTCTACTGTCTGTACTTATATTTTTATGGCCTTTATATTTTCCTTTTAATATTACCTTCCCCGATACAGCCCTAACTATATCGTCAAAACTCATATGCTCCAAAAACCAACACCTCTTTTTCAATTCACAGTTCACGATTCACAGTTCACAATTGTGAATCGTGCATTGTGAATTGTTAATTGTTAATTGTTAACTGTGGATTCCTCTATGATTTCTGCTACTATTTCTCTTTCATCAAAATGTATTGTTCTATCTTTTAGAATCTGATAATCTTCATGGCCTTTTCCCGCTATAACTACTACATCTCCTGTTTCAGCCATTTCCATAGCCTTCTTTATGGCTTCTTTTCTATTTTCAATTACAATGTAATTGTTTTTTTTAATACCTGTTAGTATATCCTTTATTATAGCCATAGGCTCTTCTCCCCTAGGATTATCAGAAGTCACTACTGCAAAATCAGAAAATTTTGTACCTATGTTTCCCATTATAGGTCTTTTAGTGCTATCCCTATCTCCACCGCACCCAAATACAGAAATAAGTTTTCCTTTGGTAAATTCCCTGGCACATTTTAATATATTTTCAAGTCCATCTGGAGTATGAGCATAGTCTACTACAACTTCATATCCCAAATTATATGATTTTGTGACTATTTCACATCTACCTGGCACAGAAGGCATATCTTCTAATCCTTTTTTTACAGTATTTAAATCTATTCCTTCCGCCAGACAAACCCCTGCACTTCCAAGAGCATTCATTACATTATACTTTCCTGGTATATTTAAATTTATATGCTTTGTATTCCCTTCATATGATATATTAAAATTTACTCCTCTGGAATGAATTTTTAAATTATCCGCCATCAAATCTGCATTTTTATCTATAGCATAGGTTAATTTTTTACCCTTGGCATCTTCATATACCCTTTCTCCATATTTATCATCTATATTTATTACAGAATTAACTGTATTTTTAAATAGAATAATTTTTGATTTATAGTATTCTTCAAAGGTTTTATGAAAATCCAGATGATCTCTGGTTAAATTTGTGAATAGAGCCTGACAAAACTCTACTCCATATACCCTATCTAGGTATAAGGAATGAGAAGATGCTTCCATAACACAATAATCCACACCATCATCTACCATTTCCTTGAATAATTTCTGAAGTTCTAAGGATTCAGGTGTAGTCCTATGGGAAGGTATCTTTTTATTTCCTATATAATTTGATATGGTACCTACCACTCCCACTTTATAACCTGCAGTCTCCAATATAGATTTTACCATAAATGTGGAGGTAGTTTTGCCATTGGTACCAGTTATACCTATTATTTTCATATCTTCAGCAGGATTATCATAGTAATTTGATGACATGAGTGCCAATGCCTTTCTGGTATCTTTTACTTCTATTACAGTGCAATCGGGAATGAAATCAACTTTCTTGCTTAATACAATTGCTGCTGCTCCATTTTTAAAGGCACTTTCTATATACTTGTGTCCATCAGTAACGTACCCTGCAATACAGACAAATAAATCTCCAGTTTTAACTTTTCTTGAATCATATTGAATTTCTCCTATATTTAGATTATTTTTTCCTTTAATAATTTTGTAATCTATTCCCCTCAATACATCTTTTAGATTCAAAATATCATCTCCTAAATTATATTATAGAATTTACTTTTAAATTCAACCAAATCAATGAAATAAAATTTATACATAGCATTGGCATGCAACACTTGTATATAACGGTATTGCATGCCTTAAACTAATTTTCTATTGACTCTTCCATTATTTTATTATAATTTTCTTAAAGCCAACTGTAAACAATAACTTTAATCGCCCTTTTCTGTACTAATAATTCCCGTACTATTACTTTGTGCTGTACTACTATCTCCAGAGGTTGAGTCTCCTTTTATAGCAAGATAATTAAATATATCTGCAAAAAGCTGTTTCGCCGTAGGAGCAGCTGTTTGAGCTGCATAATAATTATAAGGATCTGGCTCATCTATGGATACTAATACTGTTATCCTTGGATCACTTGAAGGAGCCATTCCTGCAAAAGATGCTACATATTTTCCAGCCTGATATCCTCCAACTCCAGCTTTTTGTGCTGTTCCAGTTTTTCCCGCTATGTGGTATCCATCTATAAAGGCATTTTTACCTCCACCTTCTGAAACTACATTCTCTAAATATCCTCTAAGCTGTGCAGTCTTATTTTCATCTAATATTTTACTGCTGTTATTTTTAATGTTATATTCTTCATCAACAATTTCTTTTCCTTTACTTTCATCATAATGCTGTACTTCCTTCATAACATGAGGAGTAATTAAAGTGCCTCCATTTGCCACTGCATTAAAGGCCCTTAAATACTGAACTGCAGACACAGTATTTGCTTGTCCGAAGGAAATAGTAGCTAAATCTACATCACTTATATTCTCTGTCTTTTTTATTATCCCCTTAGCTTCTCCCGGCAAATCTATTCCCGTCTTCTGTCCGAAACCAAACTTTTGTATGTAGGCATTTAATTTTTCTTTCCCTATTTTCTTTCCTAGTTCAGCAAATCCCACATTGCAAGAATTTTTAAGTATATCCGGAAAAGTTTGCACTCCATGACCGGAAGTCTGCCAGCAGTGTATAGTTCTGTTACCAATGGTTATACTTCCATCACAGGAAAAAGTATCATTTTCCCCTACAGAATTTGTCTCAAGGGCAGTTTGTGCAGTTACCACTTTAAATATAGAACCCGGCTCAAAGGTATCACTTACCGCTCTATTTCTCCATATCTTCTGTAATTCATCATAGGTTTTATTCTCTATCCAGGGATTATTTGGATCATAATCCGGTTTATTGGCCATGGCAAGTATTTCTCCCGTTTTAGGATCCATAACTATTATTGAAACTGCATTGGCCTTATAATCATTTAATGCTTGCTGTGCAGACTTTTCTGCAAAATGCTGAATCATTTCATCTATAGTAAGAACTATATCCTTTCCATCTACAGGCTTTGTAAATTCCGATATAGTGTAGGGAAGCTCCTCACTTTTCCTATCTAATTCTGCAATTCTCCTACCAGGAGTTCCCGCTAGTTCCTTATTATAATAAAGTTCTACTCCAGTAAGACCAACTCCATCTGAATTAGTGTGTCCTAGTACCTGAGCTAAAAAATTGCTATTTGGATAATATCTTTTAGTATCTGCCGATATTAAGACTCCATTTAAATTTAGAGCAGAAACTTTATCTGCTGCATCTTTTTCAACTCTTCTCTTTAAAGTAGCAGAAGCAATAGGAAGTCCTCCTGGAAGAGTTTTATTCAATATCTTAGATACTTCACTTTTTTCCATAGAAAGGGCACCGGCAAGATCACTAGCCACTTTATCTTGTGATATTTTCTTCTCCTCCATAGTACTTCTTAGGGTATTCATATCTAAATCTATTCTATATACATTTGCACTAACTGCCAGTTCATTTCCATTTCTATCTAAAATCCTCCCCCTTTTGGCATCAATTTTCACGTCACTTGTCCACTGAGCTATTGCCATAGATTTAAGTTTAGGTGAATTATATATCATTACATAACACATTCTAATTATCAACAAAAAAAATGCCATAAATAGGAAGCTAAAAACAATTATCATTCTCTTTCTGATAATCACCCTGTCCCTATATTCCATTTTAGACAAAATTACTTACCTCCATATTAATTGCTTCAATTTATTTAAAATTCCTTTTTGTGTTTTTATTTCATCTACATCCTCTTGTGTTTTTACAGTTTTTTTATCTATATTTACATAAACCGCTTTCCCTGTGTCTGAAACTATCATATGAAGTTTATTTACAGCAGTGTTCTCTATGTACTGCAAATTATTATATTTTACCAGGTCTACTTTTAAATTTTCATTTTCTCTGCTAATGTTATCTATATTCATTTCTACAGAATTTAATTCAGTCTGCATGTCATATATTACAGAATACCTATACACCAAAATAACACCTACTATAAAAGCTAAACCTATGTTTCTTATAATCTTAAGCTTTTTCTTTACTTTTATACGGTTCTTTTTATCTTTTCCTGTATTTTTATCACCATATTTTTTTTCTTCAGTTTCTACATAAGGTCTGTACTCTGGCTGCAAAACGGTATTACCATTTACCATATCTTCTTCATTCATTAATATCACTTTATTCACCTCACCTAAACTTTAGAACTAAATTCTCTCAGCTATTCTTAATTTAGAACTTTTGCTTCTCGGGTTTATAGATTTTTCTTCTTCTGTAGGAACTATCGGTTTTTTATTTACAATCTTTACAATAGGTTTTTTCCCACATATACATATAGGAAAGTCCGCTGGACAAGTGCAAGGATTCTCAAGCATTTTAAATTTGGATTTTATTATCCTATCCTCTAAAGAATGAAATGTTATAATGGCTATCCTTCCTCCTGTATTTAAATTTGCTACACCATCCTCCACTGCCTTATCAAGTATTTTCAGTTCTTCATTTACCTCTATACGTATGGCCTGGAAGGTTCTCTTTGCAGGATGACCTTCTTTTTGAAATTTTAAAGGTATAGCCTTTTTTATTATACCTACCAACTGCAGTGTGGTACTTATTGGAGATTCTTCCCTTGCCTTTACTATAAATTTTGATATTCTTCTAGAAAAATTTTCTTCCCCATAATCTCTTATAATTCTACAAAGTTCTTCTTCATTATACTGATTCACTATTTCATAAGCAGATAATGAACTATCTCTATTCATCCTCATATCTAAAGGAGCATCCTTCATATAACTAAATCCCCGTTTTCCTTCATCTAATTGATAAGAAGAAACTCCTAGATCCATAATTATACCATCCACTTTATCAATTTTTAATTCCTTTAAAATTTGTTGTATATTATAAAAATTATCATGTACATAAATAATATTTTTAAAATTCTTTAACCTTTCTTCTGACCAATTAATGGCGGAAATATCCTGATCAATTGCTATTAATTTTCCTTTGTCAGATAACCTCTTTAATATTTCTAAAGAATGGCCTCCTCCCCCTAAAGTACAGTCTACATAGACTCCATCTTGCTTAATATTTAGGCTATCTATAGTTTCTTTTAATAGCACAGGTATATGCTTGAATTCCATAAAAAGTATCCTCCAATTTTGCTGTTTTAAACTTATAATTTGTTAATATGATACTTATTTTACTTTTTTTAATAACTGTTTAAATCACTAAAAATTAATATTCTATATCAACATGTAAATTCCTCTTTTTTTATTATAATTTTAATATTTTTTTAAAATCTATTAAAGTGCTTTATCATTGAAATATTACTATTTGTAGAGTATAATTTTAAATGAATTTTGCACTAGCGTATACTAATTGAGAAGGGAATGTACATAAATGAAACTTGGAATTGTAGGATTACCAAATGTAGGAAAAAGCACTTTGTTCAATGCCATAACAAAGGCAGGGGCAGAATCTGCCAACTACCCTTTTTGCACTATAGAGCCCAACGTAGGAGTGGTAAGCGTCCCAGATAAAAGACTGGATGTACTGGAGAAAATGTATAGTTCCAAAAAAAAGATACCTACCGCCATTGAATTCTATGACATAGCAGGTTTAGTTAAAGGTGCCAGCAGAGGAGAAGGCCTTGGAAATAAATTTTTATCCCATATAAGAGAAGTAGAATCCATAGTTCATGTAGTAAGATGTTTTGAAGATGAAAACATAGTACATGTAGATGGAAATATAGATCCTATCCGGGATATTGAAACTATAAACCTAGAACTTATATTTTCAGATATAGAAGTGATGGATAGAAGAATAGAAAAAATACAAAAGCTTTCTAAAAGCGGAAATAAAGATGCAAAATTCCAGCATGATATTATGTTAAAAGTAAAAGACCATCTGGAAAAAGGATTGCCAGTAAGGACTTTAGAATTATCAAAAGAAGAAAAGGAATTTGTTAAAGATTTTTTTTTACTGACAACAAAACCTGTACTTTATGTAGCCAATATATCTGAGGACGACTTGATTTGTGGAAATTTGGAAAATGAATTTGTTAAAAAAGTTAAAGAATATGCTAAAAATGAAAATTCTCAGGTAGTAGTTATCTCGGCTAAAATAGAAGAAGAACTTTCCTCTTTAGAAGAGGAGGAAAAACTGGAGATGTTAAAGGAATACGGACTATGTGAAGCAGGACTCGATAAATTAATAAATGCCAGCTATAAATTACTGGGACTTATGAGTTTTTTAACTGCTGGAACTCCAGAAGTAAGGGCTTGGACAATAAAACAGGGAACAAAAGCTCCTGAAGCTGCAGGCAAAATACACACTGATATACAAAAAGGATTTATAAGGGCGGAAATTATATCCTATGATAAACTTATAGAATGCGGCTCAGAGTCAGCTGCAAAAGAAAAAGGCTACTATAGACTTGAAGGTAAGGACTATATAATGAAAGATGGCGATGTAGTCCATTTCAGATTTAATGTTTAAATGTATAATTGACAATGAACATGCGTACATTGTCAATTATATTTCACACATATTTTTATCTATTTGAAGAATATTTTTTTAGTTCTCTTTTGGCTGTATGAATTACAGTGTTATAATCTCTTTCCATTAGAATTTCCACTGCATCTTTCAAATTAGACATACAATAAATATGAAAATTACCCTTTTCTACTTCTTTTTCCACAGGATTTTTTAAGGCCAGACTTTTAATATTGGAATTTGGAATAAGCACTCCCTTGCCTTTGGTTCCTCCCAGTATTTTGCATATTTTAAAAAATCCCTCTATTTTTTCATTTACCCCTCCTATAGGCTGTATTTCTCCAAACTGATTTATGGATCCCGTTACCGCTATATTTTGTCTTATTCCTATTTTAGAAAGTGAAGATATCATACTTATTACTTCAGCTACAGAAGCACTATCCCCATCTATTTGTCCATATACTTGCTCGAAGCTTAAATAAAAATCTACAGAACACTTATCATACCCTCCCGTTAGCCTTTTTATATATCCTTTAAGAATATTTATAGCCTTATTGTGAATTTTACCACTTAAGTCACTTTCCTTTTGTACATCTATAACATCTCCATTACCCTTTAAACAAGTACATGTTATTTTTATAGGTTTACCAAAATTAAAATATCCTGTATTAATGACGGACAGACCATTTATCTGACCTACTACTTTTCCGGTTACATCTATAAATATCTGTCCTCCCTTATACATATCCATCATTCTTTTCTCTATTAATTCCTCTTCATATGCCGTATTTATAATATCTGTTCCAGTTATAATTTTTCTTCCATCTTTTATCACCCTATTATCTGAAATCATTAAAATTCTTTCCAACTCATAATCATCCATAAACAACTTATCTCTGTCCTCAGCTTTTCTTGACAAAAATTTTGCCAACTCTTTTATACCCTCTTCATCTACGTCATGAAGTTTATTACTCCTGCATATGGAAAATACTTTTCCTAGAAAAGATATTTTTGTTTCTTTATTGATATTTAAAAGGGCATTATATTCTACTCTGATTTTAAATATCTTTTTAAAGTCTTCATCATAACTATATAATAAATCATAGGTATTATAATCTCCTATGAGTATTATTTTTTCACTAAATTTTATAGGTTCTGGTTTTAACCCGCTTAAAGACAATAGTTCCAAATATCCTCTATCATAGTTTAAATCAATTTTACCGCTTATAATAGATTTTTTAAAATAGTAATAAGCTGATTTATTATTTAAAAGGCTGCTTACCCTAAGTATTAAGCAGCCTCCATTTGCCTTTAAAAGAGACCCTGGTCTTATGAGATTTACCCCTGTAGTATAGGTTCCATTTATATTTTCATATTCCACACTTCCAAGTAAATTATTCACATTTGGATCTTCTTCAAAAATTATAGGAGGTTCTTTATTTTCACTATTATCCACAAGAACATTTACAGAATATCTATAAATTATCCTGGATATATTCTCTTTATCATCTTCATAGCTTATAGAATATATATCCTTTATTTCATTTTCTATATTACTGCATGCCTGATTCAGAAATTCTAAAGCTTCATTGTCTTCTTTAAATAATTTTAAATACTCTTTTTTTATGTCTTCCGTTTCTTTCTCATAATAGCTATTTATAATAAATTTAATTTTTTCAATTTGGTCAAGTTCTATATTCTTTAATTTATCAAGTATTTCTTCTGAACTATTTTTTAGTATATTTACTTTGTCTATTATATTTTCTTTTTCTTTCATTCCCAGCATTTCATATTCATTTTCGTTCATCATTTCTCCATTCTGTTTTAAAGGAATGAAATTAAAGCCATTTTCATTGATTTTTAAGGTAAATCCTTCTTTATTAGATATTTCTAAAATTTTATTTATCAATTTACTTCTTTCTTTCTGAAGTTCTTCTACCAGAATTTCTTTTTCCCTGTGGGAAGAACCATTATAAAATTCATAGGTACATTCAAAGTACTTCTTCTGCACCTTTCTCAGCATAACTTTCAATTCTCTGCCCTTACCTGCAGTTAAAAATAATACTTTAGGTTTTTTCACATCTTTTACTACCACATAACATATATCTTTCAAGGGATTTTTATTTTCCATGGTACTTTTTATAAATTCTATAATATTCTCAAGTTTATCTCTAGAAAAATCATCTATAAGATATATATTGTATCCTTCTTTATTTATTTTTAATGCCATGTTAATCTTTTCATATACTTCTTTATATTCAGGTATAAATTTAAATGTTTTACTTATATCATGTTTATCTTGATGTGCAAAGTCAATATCATATAATTTAAAATTATATATAATTTTTTCTTTAGACAACTCCCTATCCATATCTCTTCCCCCTTTTTTAGCTACTTAATATAATAATATTCCTAAAAACTTATTTAGGAACGAAAATGAGAAATAAGTATATATAAAACTAATGTGGAAACTATAATTAAGAATAAACAGTTATATTTTAAAAATATACATAACTATGATATAATATAATAAAATTTTGTCTGTTATTTTCGTTGAATATTTGGCCTTAATATCAAATTATTCTTATATTCAAGTAGAATTTGCTATGAAGTGTTTCAGAAGTTTAAAATGGAGTTTGCTCATAGCAACTACTTTTTTCCATCTAAATATTAGAAGAATTTATAAAGGAAAGCAGCAGTGCTTATCTCCCAACTTTAAAAAAGATGAGAGTATTAGCTACTTACAGCCTTAGGATAAAAATAAAGTAGTAAAGGGGTTAATATTATATGAGTTTTAAAGAGAAGATTGCACAATACTATACAAAATCCTATCTAAAAAAATATGGAGATAGATTGACTCAAGTACAAGGTACTGTGGTATCTATTAAAATAACCAGAAAAACTATACTATGGATATTTAATAAATTAACAGTAACTCTCTTAGTCAGACCTGAAAGAAGTAAAAATATAGTAAAGTGTTCTTATATCAGAAAAAAGTGGTTTAAAAAACCGGAATTTATATCTATAAATCAGGGAAATTTGGTTTTGGTTCAAGGTCTTAAGGGGAAAAGAGGAAAGGGAAACAGAGAAAGTTTAGACCTTATAAACATAAGGAATATTACTTCCAAAAAAGACTTAATACCTATAGAAGGCAAAATGCCTAAAGTACAAAAAATAAAGAGATTTAAATAATGGATGCAGGAATTGCAAAAAACAATTCCTGCATTTATTATTTAAATATTATTTAAAGTATAAATATATACCATTAATAAATGCGATTATGCCAGAAAAGAATAAAACTATAAACCATTGTGCAATGCCTAATGGTGACGTATGAAATACTCCCTGAAGAAATGGTACATAGAGTATACACAAGAGCATAAAAATAGATGTAGCTACCGCACCTAAAAGATAAATATTTGTAAATAAGCTTATCTCAAATAAAGAGTGTTTTTCTGATCTGCATTCAAATACATGTATAAGTTGTGATATTATAAGAGTACAAAGAGCTATAGTTCTTGATGTTTTAAGTCCAAATCCTAAATAAAGACCTACTACAAAGGCAAGTACCGTACAAACTCCGATCAATGCCCCTCTTACAATTATCTTTTCACTAAGTCCCCTTGCAAATATGCTTTCATCTTTAGCTCTTGGTTTATCCTTCATTATATCACCCTGAGGTGGATCTACCCCAAGGGCTATGGCAGGAAGTCCATCTGTAGCCAAATTCACCAGTAATATTTGTATAGGAAGCAGCGGAGTATCTAAATAAAATAAAGAAGTTAAAAACATAGTCAAAACTTCCCCTAAATTACAGGACAGCAAATATCGTATAAACTTTCTTATATTATTATAAATTACCCTGCCCTCTTCCACTGCAGATACTATAGTTTTGAAATTATCGTCCAATAGTATCATAGAAGATGCCTCTTTAGTTACATCTGTTCCAGATATGCCCATACAAATTCCTATATCTGCCTCCTTGACAGCTGGAGCATCATTTACCCCGTCTCCTGTCATTGCCACAATATTGTTTTTGGATTTAAATGCTTTAACTATTCTTAACTTATGACCCGGGTTAACTCTTGCAAATATAGATATATCATTTACTCGGCCTGAAAGCTGTTTATCATTTAGCTTGTCTAATTCTTCTCCTGTTATAACCTCACTTTGGCTTTTACATATATTTAATTCTTTTCCTATGGCAAAAGCCGTATTTTTATGATCTCCTGTTATCATAACAGGTCTTATACCCGCCAGTTTGCATTTTAACACAGCATCTTTTACTTCACTTCTAGGAGGGTCTATGATTCCTGCTACTCCTATAAAGATCAAATTATTCTCAAGAGACTTATTGGCATAAACTTCTTTATCCTTATAAGCACATGCTATACATCTAAGTGCATCAAAGGACATATTTTCCACTGACTTTAAAGCCTTGTTTTTTTCAATAGCTGTAAAAAGTTTTACCTGTCCTCTGTCTAATATATATTTACATTTATTTATTACTCTTTCTGGTGCTCCTTTTACATAGCATACCTTTTTCAAGCCCTCCTTCATTATAACAGACATCATTTTTCTATCTGAATCAAAAGGGATGTCATAAATCCTACTGCCTTTATCCAAAAAATCCTTCAAAGATTTACTTTCTTTAAAAAAAGCTTTTATAAGAGCCGTTTCCGTAGGATCTCCCATAAGTGCCTCCGAGACCTTTTTTTTCTTAGGATCAAAATTAGAGTCATTACAATATGTAAAAGCTTTTTTCATAAGAATATTCTCTGGCAAGCTCATCTTTTCTAATTTGTGTATTTTTCCATTAAAGTATAAAGCCTTAACAGTCATTTTATTTTCAGTAAGAGTCCCCGTCTTGTCACTACATATTATAGAAGTACACCCTAATGTCTCAACAGCAGGCAGCTTTCTGACTAAAGCATTTCTTTTTAGCATCCTAGATACTCCAAGGGCAAGTGCAACTGTAACTATAGCTGTAAGCCCCTCTGGAATAGCAGCTACTGCTAAACTCACTCCTACCAGAAACATCTGATATTTATCCTGTCCCCTCCACATACCAGTTAAAGTTACCATAATACATATTACAATACATATTACAACTAATACTTTTCCCAAAGAAGAGAGTTTTTCTTTAAGAGGGGATTTCTCCTTTTCAATATTCTGTAGCATACCTGCTATCTTTCCCATTTCTGTATCCATACCGGTTGCCACTACTTTTGCTTTCCCTTTGCCTTTTACAACTATGGTGCCCATGTATATAGAATTATTTTTTCCTGAAGTACTTTTTTCTACCCCTAAAGATTCTCCAGTTAAAATAGATTCATCTACCATAAAATTACCTTCAGACATTAGAATACAATCTGCAGGTATCTTGTCTCCTGTTTCCAGAAGTACTACATCTCCTATAACCAATTCTCTAGCATTTATAACCTTTAATTTACCACTTCTAATCACTTTTGATGTGGGAGATGCCAATTCTTTCAATGCCTCCAGAGATTTCTCCGTTTTAAATTCCTGAGCAAATCCTAATATGGCATTCATAATTACAATAATAAGTATAGTTACAGCATCTGCCCTCTCCCCTATAAATCCAGATATTATAGTAGCTACTATAAGAATCCATGTTATGAAATCATTAAACTGGGAAAGAAATATTTTTACTGGGGATATTCTCTTTTTATTTTCTAGTAAATTAGCACCATACTTTTTAAGTCTTCTCTCTGCTTCCCCTTGAGTTAATCCATTTTCTAATTCTCTCTCATCTACCAATTCTATCCCTCCAGGATATTTATTTTATACAACTAATATATGCCCTTTTCAGCTTATATTATGACAGAATAATCTCTATTTATATGAATGCTGTTACTATTGCATGTAGATAATTAATTAGAGTTTTGCTATAATATTATTGTTTATATACCAATCAAATGATTCTAAGGGTTATATATTACAGCCTTTGGATAATATTCTATTTGTTTTTTATATTTAGGAGGAAAAATTTATGAACGACATTATATACATCACGGGACATAGTAATCCAGATACGGATTCCATATGCTCTTCCATAGCTTATGCAGAATTTAAAAATAAAACAGGTTTAAACGCAATTCCCATAAGATTGGGAGATATAAATAAAGAAACTCAGTTTGTTCTAGATTATTTTAACGTAAAGCCCCAAAGGTTAATGACAAATGTTAAAGCTCAGATTTCAGATTTAGATATCGATAGTGTAAACCCTATCTCTCCACAGACCTCTTTAAAAACCGCATGGTCCATGATAAGTAAGACCAGCGTAAAGACTCTTCCTGTTGTGGATGAAGAGGATAGGTTAATAGGAATTGCATCTCAATCAAATGTGACCTCTTATTATATGGATATATGGAATGCCAATATAATAGAAAAAAGTGGTACCACTCTTGAGAACATATTGGATACTCTTTCAGCTAAGTGTCTAAATACCTTTGATGAAAACTCCACATTTAACGGAAAAATTATAGTTGCTGCCATGCAGCCTGAAAGCATGACGGCTATGATAGAAGAAGGAGACATAGTAATATGCGGTGACAGACAGGATGCACAGGATGCAATACTAAATTGCAAAGCTTCTCTTATGATAATAACAGGTAACCACACAGTAGATGAAGACATCATAAAAAAGGCAGATGAAATGAAGTGTACAATTATAGTTACTCCTTTTGATACCTTTACTACTTCCAGGTTGATTCCCCAAAGTATTCCTGTGGGATATGTTATGAAAAAGGATGATATATTGTCTTTTAAAACTTATGACTTTATAG